>NZ_JFYX01000020.1:0-61291 GCF_000632245.1 Pseudomonas sp. RIT357 | reverse complement strand
GCGGGGATTCCAGCAGCAGTGTTGCGACAGTGAGCAACAGGTCGATCGCGCCTTGCTCTCGAGACGTGGCGGATGAACTGTCGAGCAATTGAATGTCCTGGCTGAGGCTGCTGTACAGCGCCAACAACCACCCCACTATCATTGATGGGCCTGACAGAAGTGGTTGAAGCAAGCTGCCGAACAACAAACTCCCGCCCTCCATCAGCACCTGCCAGCGACTTTCACTGTTGGACGTGGACTCGCGCTCGGCCTGTTCAATCAAGGCCCGGCTGTGGTCGCTGAACAGGTAAGTCATCAGCCGCCCGGTGACCAGGCACTGGTGCAGTTCGTCGTTGGCGCCGTCGCTGGCGAATGTCGCCGGTGGCGGCGTGCGGCGCGGCGCGAACTCATCGCCCTGGCCAAAACGCAGATAATGGGGCTCCTGAAAACCGCCGTGGTCGTAAATCGGTCGGGCGGTATCGGATAACCAGGTCAGGACACTGGTTTGCAATTCACCCGGTTGCGCAATGGCCTGAAACAGCGCCGCTCGGCTGGAGAACTCCTGCAATGCCTGGGCATACAAGGGCCGGTAAAGCAGATGCGGGCCGCGTTCACTGTCCTGGAACTCGATCAAGTACATGGCGCTGACCTTGTCGGCCTTTGCGCCGGGGCTGCGCAAAAAGGACAGGTGACGGATCACCACCGGCTTGCCGTCGACCTTCTGTTCGGCGCTGCTCCCTTGCATCAACGCCGCCACCATACGGGCGCCTTGTGGCGTGATGCCGGCTTCGCCCTTGAGGCTCAGTTCCAGCGCCAGCAAGCACAGTTGCATCGGCTGCTGAGCGGCGAACAGTGTTTCCCGCTCCCGCGCCTGAGGCGTGTCGCTCAACAGCGCTTGCTTGAGCAACTCGGGGTAGTGCTTGCCGATGTCGACGCGCTTGATCAATCCGTTGCCGCCAATCACCGTTTCGCGGGTCAACCAGGCCGGTAATGGTGTGCCCTGGCGATGGGCGATGGATAACTCGCCGCTGGGCAGGCCTGCCAAGTTTTTGAGCGCCAGTTCCGTCAGGCTCATATGGACACGTTCGACAATACCCGCGGTGCCTGGGTAGCCCGCGGCAACGACGAACGTCAGTTGCAGGTCATCAGGGTGGAGGGCCACTTGCCCGGCGGTGTCACCGGCAGCGCTCGCCTCATGGTCAAGTGCTTGCTGCAGGGCATGCACGGTGTAGGTGCGGATATCGTCGATGCCGGTGAGAAAAGAGCGCCCACCCGCCCGCTGTTTGGCGGTGGCCAGGGCCAGGCTGTATTGCCGGTATCGCTCACGGTATCCGGGGGCCGCATCGCGCAAGGCATCCGGCAACCGAGCGCGCACGGCATCGAGGGTGCGGACGGCGCCGTCTTGCGCATCCAGGAAAAACTCGCCGGGGTCGGTGAGCCGTAGGTACAGCGCCTGTAGGGTTTCCTGGCGTTGTTCCAGGGGCAGTTTCAGAGCGGCCAGGCGTTCCATTTGCAGGTTAAACAGCGTCGTGGCCTGGTAATCAAAGATCGAGCCCTCGGGCTCGTAACGATTGCAGGTGATCGTCTCTGCCTCGTACTGGGCAGCGGCGCGCTCGCCCCAGGCAAGGGTGAAGGCATCCATGGACGAGAACGCCTCGACACGCCCGCCGGGGGAACACAGCAGCACCGGCGCCTTGCCGTTGATGGCACGCGTCAGTAGCAACTGCTCTGACAACACGCGCCTGGTTTGACCTGCGTTATCCAGTTGTGTCTCCAGGCTGTAGGCGTATACCGCGTGCTCACCATATCGCGCGATCCGCTGTTCGCGGTCCGGGGTGCCAATGAGTTGGTCAAGGGTCTGCCGCACGTCCGCATCCAGGTCGGTCTGACGCAAGGCGCTGGCTTGCAGGGTGGTCATGAGCATGTCGCTGAGCCAACGCCAGCGGCTGCCGCCTGTGCCCGAGGGCTCATTCCAGTAATGGGCCAGTGCGTCCTGTGCGGCAATGGGCAGTGTCGAACACAGATCCTGGATCAGCGATTGGACCACCGTCATCTCCAGCTTTTCGCGGGTCAGGCCCGGCAGTTTCAGGCGTTTGGGCGGTACGTCCGAGAGGTAGTGATCGATACCGTACGCCTCACCGAGATCCAATGGCCCGATACCGGCGAGGTAATTGAAGATGACGTCCATCAATGGCTGAAACGTCCAGCCCTTAGTCGCTTGCGGGATTGCCAGGTGCGTAAGGGCCAGGTCAATGCTCAACGAGGGGTAGCGTTCGCGCAGGGCGTTGCCGAGCAAGGTCTGGACCAAGGGCATGAGGCTCGGGCGGGTGGCGAACTGGCGGCTGACGGCCTGGACGGTTAGGGGAGGAGACGATAACGGTTGCATAGGGATGAAAATCCTTTTCGTGCGGATGCGGGCTTCAATCGCAGTGGCCGGGGTGCTGGTCGGTGGGCCATGCGCCACGGATGTGGACCAAGAATGGCAAGTCGGCGCACGCGCTGGCGGTATCCGGATATCGTTGGGCAACGCGATGGGGGAAGGGCGTGAGGAATTGGCTTATCATCACGCTCTTTTCTTTGCGTGAACGATCCCGATGACTGCCGCTAGCCTCCTTACTGAACTTGCCAACACCGATATGCTCGAAGTCGATGGGTTGCACGCCTTTGATTTCACCCTCGACGATCAGGCGCTGGTGATCACCTGCATCGACGGACGCGCTGAAAAGCGCTGGTCTTTCAGCGTGGCGCAAGTACAGGCCGCGACCTTTGATGAAACGTTGCAAAGCTGGACCCTCACCGGTGACTCGGGCGAGCACCGTCTCGTGTGCATGAGTGCTTTCACCGGCAACAATAACGACGAGGAAGACGAGCATGATGATGCGTAAATTCTGGCCCCTGTTGATGGCGGGCAGTGTCGGTGCGATGTCGGTACAGGCCGCGCCGGCCGAGACCTATGAACTGTTGGTAGGCAGCTACACCGCCGGCAGCAGCGAAGGGATTTACCGCCTGCAATTCGACAGCCGCACAGGCCGGTTTCAGGGCCAGCCGGTGTTGGCGGCCAAGGCGGACAATCCGTCGTGGCTGACCCTTTCCAAGGACCAGACCCATCTGTTCGTGGTCAATGAAAACGGCCCAGGCCAGAAAGACCCGGTCGGCCGCGTGAGCAGCTATCGCATCGACCCGAAGAATCAGCAACTGACCCTGATCAACCAGGTGCAGAGCCTGGGTAATGAGCCGACTCACTCCAGCATTGCCGCCGATGGACGTTACTTGTTTGTCGCCAACTATTCAGTGAAGGAGGACCCGGGCGGCAGCCTGGCGGTGCTGCCGGTGGATGCCGAGGGCAAGCTGTCGGCACCGGTGCAGTTGAGCGGACACCCCGCCAGCCGGGTCAACCCCGAGCGCCAGGCTTCCAACCATGTGCACTCGGTGGTGTCGGCGCCGGATGGCAAGTACGTGTTCGTGCAGGACCTGGGGGCAGACAAGGTGTTTGCTTACCGCTATGACCCCAAGGCCAACCACGAGCAACCACTGACGCCGGCTTCCCCGGCCTCGGTGCAACTGCCACCGGGCAGCGGGCCGCGTCACTTGTTGTTCAGCGCCGATGGCAAGCACGCCTGGCTGACGACCGAAATGAGCGCCCAGGTCGCGGTGTTTGACTACCATGACGGCACACTTACGCAGACCCAGTTGGTAGATTTCGCCGCCGGGCAACCGGTGTCGGACAAGGCCGGCGCAGCGTTGCACGCATCCAGCGACGGCAAATTCCTGTACCTGAGCAACCGCGGCACGGCCAATCAGCTGCTGGTATTCAGCATCGACCCGGCGACCGGGCACCTCAAGGAACTGCAGCGCCGTTCCGTAGAAGGCGACCATCCGCGCGAATTCAGCCTAGACCCGAGCGGCAGGTTCCTACTGTTCGCCAACCAGAAAAGCAATGAAATCGTGGTCGTCGAACGCGACCCCAAGACCGGCCTGCTGGGTAAAACCGTGCAGAAATTGCCGATCGATGCGCCCAGCGACCTCAAGTTCCTGGTGCGTCAATAAGCCACAGGCCCCGCAGTGCGGGGCCTGAGCCTTTGTATTAATTGCATTAATAGCGGCTAATGTTTCAAAGCATTTCTAAGGTTTAACCCTCGGGCGTAAGTTGAGTTCCAAGGCCTTCCCAGGCCACTCAACCAAACGAATACAAGGGCTACCGACATGAACTTCAATCTCTTCTCGATCATCGCCGCTTCCGCCGTTTCCGCCACCGTTGCCTTGCCTGCCGCCGCCAGCGTGGAAGTCAGCGGCAAACAGTCCGGCACCACCGCGTACACCCAGAAATACCTGCAACAAAGTGCCAACTTCTATGCGGCGCTGGATCACAAAACCCAGCACTGAGCGACAGGTGCGTGAGATCTGATGTGGTAGGGCTCAGGATTTGGCCATCACCGCGATAAACAACGGTGATTCCAGAAAGCGTTGCAGCCAGGCCTGAAGCCGGTGATACGGCGTCCCTGCAAACCATTCCCGATCCACATGGGCAAACTGGCGCACAAACGGCGCCAGTGCCACATCGGCAAGGCTCAGGTGATCGGCCAGCAAGTAATCTCGCTGCGCCAGCAATCCTTCCAGCTTTTGCAAGAACACCTCACCCTCGGCCCGATAATGTTCCATCGGCTGCTCGGGGTAGCGTTCGGGGTACTTGTATCGATTCAAGTGCTGTTTGAACCCCAGATCATTCTCGGCGATCAATGCCAGCGTGGCCGGGTTGCCCTGTAGCAACCAATCGTCAGGATCGTGCTGCGCCAGGGCCCATTGCATGATCGCCAGGCTCTCGTCGATGACCACGCCATCCACCACCAGCACCGGCACCGTACCCTTGGGCGACAGCGCCAGCATCTCGGCCGGCTTGGCCTTGAGGCTCACCTCGACAATACGCATCGACACCCCTGAGTAGCGCAGCGCCAGACGAGCGCGCATGGCGTACGGGCAGCGCCGAAACGAATACAGCAACACTTCGCTCACTTGACCTCCAGCGTGCTCAAACCATTGCCCTGGCGCATGACCTGGATCTGCACCGGGATGCGCTCGTGCATTTCCTGTACGTGGGAAATCACCGCCACCTTGCGACCTTGGGCCTGCAAACCGTCCAGTGCATCCATCGCCAATTGCAATGACTCGGGGTCCAAGCTGCCGAAGCCTTCGTCGATAAACAGCGACTCGATCTTCAATGTGCTCGACGCCATCGATGCCAGGCCCAGGGCCAATGCCAGCGACACCAGGAACGTCTCGCCGCCGGACAACGAGTGCACAGAGCGAAGTTCATCACCCATTTCCGTGTCCATCACCAGCAACCCCAACATGCTGCCGCCGCGCTTGAGGCGATAGCGGCGCACCAGTTGGCGCAATTGCACGTTGGCGTGATGCACCAGCAGGTCGAGGTTGTAAGCCTGGGCGAGCTTGCGGAATTTGTCGCCGCTGGCCGAGCCGATCAGCGATTCGAGACGTGCCCAACGCTGCCATTCCTCATAGGCGTTGGCGGTGGTCAGCGCCAGCGCCGCGTTGGCTTCTTGGCGCCGCTGATCTTCGGACTGGCGCGCGCGTAATTCAGCGACCTGTTTTTCGCCCTCGGCCAATTGCTGGTTGAGGGCGGCGAGGGTGCTGTCCAGTTGTTCGGCGTCGAGGTTGCCGTTGTGCAGGGCCTGGTGCTCGGCAAGGCGTTGTTCGCGCTCCAGCAGCAACACCTTGGCTTGTTCGACGGCCTTTTCGCTGGCCTGCAGATGCTGGCGCAGGGCGTTGACCTGAGCGTCGTCGAAGGCCAGCAGGCGGGTGAGGCCAGTGTCGTCGAGTTCCGGGTGCTGGGCACGCCACTCAGCCAGGCGCGTATCAAGGGCCTGTTGCTCGGCATGCAGCGCTTGCGCACGCTCCTGTTGAGCCTTGAGATCGGCCGCCAGTTGGATCAGTTCGTTGTGCAGGACCTGCAACTGTTGGTTGGCGTCGGTTTCGCTCTGGCGCGATTGCACCACGGCCTGTTCCAGTTGCTGCTGCCACTGTTCGGCGCTGGCGTGCTCGCCCAGCAAGGTGCCGAGAGTTTCCTGGGCGGCCTGTTGTTGCGCTGCCAACTCGCTGACTTGTTGGTTCAGTGTCTCGAGCTGCGCCAGACGATGTTGCTGATGGGTGTGCTCTTTCTCGATGGCCTGCTGGCGTTCCTGCTGCTCGACCAGCTCATCGCGTTGTTGGCCCAGTTGTTCAAGGCGCTGACTGACCTGCTGGTCGAGCAGCATAAAGGTCGCGGCCGGTTCGCTGCGCAAGCCTTCAAGGGTCTCGGCCGGCAAGAGGCTGGCGAAGGCGTGTAGTTCTTCTTCAAGGCGCTCGCGGTCGTTGGACAGTTCGCGCTGCTGATCCAGCATCAATTGGCGGGCCTGCTGGCTCGCATCCTGAGCGATCTGCAGTTGCTGCTGCAGGCGTCCGGCATTTTGTTGCAGGTTGAGCAGGGCGCTCTGGCGTTGCTCGTCCTGGGTGGTGCGTTCGGTCAGTTGGCTCAGTTGCTGGGTCAACCAACTGCTTCGCTTGGCCACGTCCTGGTTGAACAGCGAGGCGGACAATGGGTGCGCCTCAAGGCTGGGTGTGAGGCCCTGCTGCTGGTTTGCCAACTGCTCCTGCTGGTGCAGGAATTCCTTTTGCTGGGCGATCAAACCGCCCACTTCACCACGCAGTTCGTTGAGTTTTTCCTTGAGGGTATCGACGGTTTTCTGCGCGCTGGCCTCTTCGTTTTCATCATGGCGGCCGAGACTGTGCAGCAACGCTTCGGGCTGATGATACGGGTGCTCATGGCTGCCGCACACCGGGCACGGCTGGTCATCCTGCAACTGTGCGCGCAGTTCCTCGACGCTGGCACTGCGCGCCAGGCGCTGGCGTTCCAGCAGGTGTTTGGTCACCGTCAGGGTCTGTTCGGCCACGGCCAGTTCGGCCTTGGTTTGCAGGCCTGTCTGGTTCAACTGCTCCCGTTTCTGCGCGGCATCGGCGAGCTTTTGCGTGAGCGCAGCCGCTTGCTGGTCCAACTGCTGCTGGCTGTCCCACAGGCGTATCAGGTCTTCGAAGGCTCGTTGTTGTTTGCGGTTGTCGTGCAACAGACTGGCCAGCAACTGCACCTGTTCGGCCACGGCGTGGGGTTCGGCGCCGGCTTCTTGATAGAGCAGGTCGAGGGCTTCGCGTTGCTGGGAAAATTTCTCTGCGGCGGTGGTGGCGCGCTGTTCCAGTTGAGGCAGTTCGGCCTGGCCTTTTTTCAGGCGGTTGCCGATCAGCATCAGCTGTTGCAGGCGGTCACGGTAGGCGTTCCAGGCATCGCTCAGAGGGGCGAGGGCGGCATTGCGCTCAAGCTCGGCCGACAAGCGTTGCAGCCGCTCGGCGACGTGGGTGTGTTTGTCTTGCAGGCCCTTGAGCAGGGCCTGGCCTTCGGTGCAGGCGTGTTCCTGCTGCTGTTTTTCCTCGGCGCGCTTGCTCAAATCCCGAGTCAAGTGAGCCAGGGTGCTTTGTGCTTCAAAGGCCTGGCGCAATAGCGGGACAGCGTCTGCCTGGTTTTTCAAGGCCTGGGCCAGGGCCGTTTGCGCGTTCGATTGTTGCTGTTGGGCTTGTTGCTGACGGCTATGCAGGGCGTTTTGCTGCTCGATATGCTGCTGAATCTGCACGGCCAATGGCTGAATCAACGTGTCGAGTTCACTCAAACGTGCGAAATGATGGCGCTGCGGTGCCAATTGCTCCAGGCGATTGAGGTCCTGGCGCTCTGAGCCCTGGTTAGCCCAATCTGTCTCTGCGCGTTGCAACTGCTCGGTGGCAGCGCGTTGGCGATCCTGCCACTCACGCAACTCCTTAAGCCAGGTGTGCTGCAACTCCAGTTGCTTGAGCTGGGCCTGCTGGGCCTTGAGGTGTTGCTGGGCGTCGGTCAGTTGCTGATCCAGTTCGGCGCGTGCTTCAGCGGCCAGGGGCACCACGCCGGTGGCCTGGTCCTGCAACTGTTTGTGCGCGTCCTTGGCTTCCTTGGCCTTGTCGAAGGCGCGACGGCCGAGCCGGGTGTACAACGCGGTATCGGTGAGCTTTTCCAGCAGTTCGCTGCGCTCGTTGTCGTTGGCCTTGAGAAACGCGCTGAACTCACTTTGCGCCAGCAGCACGGCGCGGGTGAACTGCTCGAAATTCAGGCCCAGGGCCAGTTCCAGCTGGGTCTTGTATTCGGTCTTCTGGCTGGCCAGCAGTTGGTCGCTGTCCAGGTCAATCAGGCTTTGACGGCTGTTTTGCAGTTTGCCACTGGCTTTGTCGCGGGCACGATTGGCTTCCCAGCGCGCGCGATAGCGACGGCCGCTGACACCGACAAAATCCACTTCGGCATAACCGCCGCCGGTGCCGCGACGGATCAGGGTGCGCGGGTCGCCGATGGAAATATCGCTGTCGGCATCTGGCATTTTCGCCTGGCCGGTATCGCCCAGCCGTGGCACGGCGCCGAATAGCGCCAGGCACAGCGCATCGAGCAGGGTACTTTTACCGGCGCCGGTGGGCCCGGTGATTGCGAACAAGCCCGCGCTGGCCAGGGGCTCGGCGGTAAAGTCGATCTCGAATGGGCCGGCCAGGGAGGCGAGGTTCTTCAGGCGGATGGCGAGAATTTTCATGGCTGTTCCTCCTGCTGTTGCACTTCCTGGAGCAGCACGGCGAAGTCCTTCAAGGTCTGTTCATCCACTTCGCTGCCGTAGCTGTCCTGCCAGGCGCGGCTGAACAGCTCTTGCGGCGTGAGTTGGTCGAGTTCGATCAAGCGTTCTTCGTCAGTGGCATCGCTGCCGCGTTTGCCTGCGTATTCGGCGGCGATGCGCACCAGGCGCACGGCCTTGCCTTGCAGGGCGCTTTCGATTTGCTGGCGCAGGTCAGGCTGCGGCTCGTCAAGGCGCACACGTACTTCGAGCCAGGGGTGGCGCTGGGTTTCGGCGAGCAGGTCGACATCGGGCAAGTCCGCCAAGGCTTTGAGGATGTCGGCCAAGGGCGCGGCCTCCAGCCGTTGCAGGTTGACCGAGCGCGGGATCAGGAGCGGTTCAACGCTGACCAGTCGTTCGCCCTGGAACGTCACGTCGAGAATCTGGTGTTTGTAGCCGATCTCGGAAAACGACAGCGGGATCGGCGAGCCACTGTAGCGAATGCGTTCTTCGCCGTTCACCTTTTGCGGCTTGTGCAAGTGGCCGAGGGCAACATAGCCGACACTTTTGTCGAACAGGTTGGCGGGCAGCGCCTCGGCATTGCCGATGATCAGGCTGCGCTCGGAGTCTTCCGACACTGAACCACCGGCCATATGGGCGTGGCTGATGGCAATCAGCGCCTGGCCTCTTTTGCGTTTGGCGTTGGCGGCGGCGATCAACCATTCATGTACCTGGCCGATACCGCGCAGGTAGTCGTCACCCAGGTGCGCGCCGGTCACTTCCGCCGGGCGCAAGAAGGGCAATGCCAGGCACCACGCGGCGATCTTGCCTTTGGCATCCGGCAGTGGAATCAGCAGGCGTTCGGCGTCCAATTGGCCGTCATCGAGCCACAGCACGCGCCCGAGAGCATGGGCGCGCAAACGGCGCATCAACGGTGCAGGCAACTCGATGCGCGAACCGGAATCGTGGTTGCCGGCGATCATCACAATGGTCAGCTTGGGGTTTTGCTCGTGGGCGCTGATGATGAAGTCATACAGCCGCTCCTGTGCCTTGAGCGGCGGGTTGACCGTGTCGAAGATATCGCCGGCGATCAGCAGCACATCGGGATGTTGGGCGCCGATCTGGCGCAGCAGCCATTCCAGGAAACAAGCGTGTTCGTAGTCGCGTTCCTGGCCGTGGAGGTTTTGGCCAAGGTGCCAGTCGGAGGTGTGGAACAAACGCAAGGCGAACTCCGTGAAAAAAATAGAGATGTGAATGGCCGCCGTATACAGAGAATGGCGGTGAAAAGGAGGGGAGTTTACCTTACAGAGCAGTGAACCTACTCAGCCAACGACGCAACTTTGTCGACTGAGTGAGGTGTCTGGCGGGGGCGGGCAGCTTGCTGGCTGGCTTACGCCGGAGTGAAGGGGGAAAACGGCAAACTTTCATTCAGGACATCCTTGCCTGTTCGCGTTCCTACAATGTATTGCGCGGGAATCGCCGTCAGGAAGGTGGCCTCCCGGGTATGTACCGGATGACAAAGCGCGATAATCGTTGCCGTCTCATAGGTGTTGCCGTTGTGAATGATGCAGTATTTGCGGGTGGTACCGACGTTCGACAACGGTATCTGTCGTTCTCGATCGCCCTTGTTGGTCAGTTCCCACGCCATCAGCTCACGGTCGGGGATTGAAATCTTGTAGAAATAGCTTTTCGCGAATGCGCCCTCCTGCGTTTGAGCGGTGGCCACCAGCCCGCCAGGGGTTTGTTCGCGCCACGTCATGCCCACGTCATGGCATGAAAGACGCATGTTTCCTTTCATGAATTGTTGAGCGAGATATAGACGTGCCTGGTTGCCGTTCATGGTCGGGATAGGCGGTTTTGCGGTGAACCCTTGTTTACGAATCACGCTGTCCGCTGGGTTGCGGTCGTCACCTCGGTAAAAGTCCATCCAATAAATCCTCTGATTTCAAGCGTACGGCAGGTATTGCCGACCGCTGCAGAAGTTTGACTGGCGGGGAGGTATTTGCTGAATCGGACTAATCTGCTGGTTCAGAAAGCGTCAACTCCCGTGTAGGAAATTGACTGGCGTGTGGGCTCTCAATCGCGAGGTTTTTTTGCTGGGCAATGGGCTACTTGGGATAGAGCGGCGGCAGGCTGGTGGTGTCGGTCGTTGAGTCCAGCTCGCGTTCGGCGATTGGGATGGCTTTTATCGCGCGCCATAGGTCTTCGCCCAGCCAGTATTGGCCGCTCTCGCTGTACAGCGCGCCGTTGAGCCCATCCAACGCGTCCGACAACGGCACAAAGCGCGCCGCCATGTCGGCCAGGGTTTCCGGTTGTTGGCGTGCCCAGGCGTCGAGCGCTTGGCGGGTGGCCTGAGGGTCGTTGGCCTGGGTTGCGCGTTTGAGGTCGTCGAGCAAGGTGCGCGGGCTCGGGCCGGTTTGTGCGGCGCGCAGTACCGCCGGTTGCCGGCGCGCACGCCACCACAGGCCGAAGCCCAGCAGCGTGGTGCAGGCCAGGATCAGCGTACTCAGTTGCCACAGCCACAAACGGCTGTCGTCCGGCGCGGTGATGATGGTCGGCGTGGCGGGGGTGTCCACCACCAGGCTGGGGTTGTTGGCCACTTGCAGCGTGCGGGCGGGCAGGCTGGTGCGTTCGAGGTGGTCTTCGTGGGTGTTCCACCACACCACTTCCACGGACGGCAGTTCCAGCGGGCCGACCCGGTTGGGCACCAGGGCTTCGCGGTCTTCGCGGCTGCCGATCAGGCCACGGTCGCTGGTCTGGTTGCCGAGCACCGGTTGGTCGGGATAGCGGCGCAGGCCATTGATGTCGGTGCTGGGCAAGGCTGGCAGTTGGGCACTGGACAGGCCCTCGGCCTTGACCGTGAGGCTGCGGGTCAAGGAGTCGCCGACTTGCACATGTTCAGGTTCTGGGTTCCAGGCCTCGGTCAGCGTCAGGCTGCGCGCCGGCAACCAGGGCGTGTCGGCGGGATACAACTCGGGCTTGGGTTTGACCTGCAACGTCAGCGGCGCCGAGCTCACGTGGATCAGCTTGCCGGGCTTGGTGCCCTGAAGGGTGTTTTCCTGAGGCGGGCGCGATTCCACCAGCGTGGCGCTGAAGGTCTGCGTCGGCAGTTCCAGGGCGCCGCTGTGTTGTGGGTAGATCGCATAGCGGGTTTCGATCACGCCATGGCGGATGCTGTTGATGACTTTTTCGTACGTGCGCGACTCGCCCAGTTGCTCCACGCGGGCATCCGGAATCTGCAACGGCGTGAGGCTGCTGTCGTCATACAGCGACACCGAGTGGTAAACACGTACGGTCAGCAGCGCCTGGGCCTGCACGTACACGCTGGTCTGGTCGAGGTTGGCTTCGATAAAGACGGGTGCCAATTCGGCATTGCTGTTCTGGCTGGCGGTTTCCACCACTTGCAGGCTGATGGGTTGGGTCGTGTAGTCGCCCACTTGCAAGGGGGGGATTACCACCGTGCCGTTTTCCTTGGGCAGCAGGGTAATGATCCAGCGCGTGGTGGCGTGGTTATCGCCGCCCAGGGTGGTGAGCTGGTTGAGCTGGCGGGTGCCGCTGACTTCAAACTGCGCGTCCAGGGGCGAAAGGTCGGGCTTGCCGAATTGGGTGACGTCACTCGATTCCACCGTCAGTTCCACCGTTTCCCCGGAATTGAGGCGGCTGCGGTCGACGCTGGCGACCAGGTTCGCCGCCTGGGCGTGGCCTGCCGTCAACGCGAGCAGAAGCAGAAGGGTGGTGCGGCGGCTCATCGAGTCTTGTCCTGATGTTGTTGCTGTTCGTACCAGAATTTGCGTCGCAGCAGTTCGCCGGGGTTGTCCGGGATCTCCTGCAGCCATTGTTCCAGGGCTTGGCGACGTTCACCGTCGAGGCTTGCGTCGTTAGGGCGCAGCGGCGGGGTGGTGGTTTGCTCGTCGCCCAGTTCGCTGCCCGGCACTTCGTTGCCGCCGGTTTGCGGTGTGGCGCCAGTCTGGGTATCACCGGTGCCTGCTTCGCCTTGGCCCTGGGACGACTGCTCGCCGCCAGTGGCATTCTGCCCGCTGGCGCCCGGTTGCGCAGTTTGGCCGGGTTGGGTGGATTCGTCATCCTCGTTTTTTGCCGGCTGTTCTGGCTCGGGCTTTGCCTGTTCCTGCATCAGGGATTCCACCAGAGCCTTGTTTTTCAGGGCGGGTTGCAGGTCAGGTTGGGCTTCCAGGGCTTGTTCGTAGGCATCGATAGCCGCTTCCAGTTCGCCGGATTTGGCCAACGCGTTACCGCGATTGTAGTGAGCGTAGGCGTCATTGCCTTCGGCAAACCGCTTGATGGCTTCGGCATAGTTGCCAGCTTCGTACAGGGCAACGCCTTGCCATTGCACGTCCTGAAAGTGTTCGGCGGCTTCGGCGGGGCGTTTTTTCTTCAGCAGGTATTGGCCTTGCTGGTCGGGACGCAGCCACAAATCCTGGAGTTCAAAGGCGTAGCTCGGCTGCGGCGCTGCCATTAGCAGCAAGGGCAGGCAGAACAACCAGCCACGGCGCCCGGCGCAAGCGGCGAGCAGCAGCAACGGGAGGAGCAGCCAGTAACCCTGGTCGGCCCAGGTGTCGAGGTGCAGCAACTGGCCGTCATTGCGCAGGGCTTGCGGCGGGTCGAGTACGCCGAGCTGGCGCAGGTCTTTATCGTCGAGGCGTGCGGCACGGTAACGCCCGCCCATTTCGCTGGCGAAGGCTTTGAGCGTGGGGCTGTCGAGGCGTGGTACCAGAATCGCACCGTGTTCGTCCTTGAGAAATTCGCCGCTTTCCTGGGTGACCGGCGTGCCTTCGCGGCTGCCGATGCCGAGGATCGACAGGGGTGGCGACTGGTTACTTTGCAGCAGCAGGCGAATGCCTTGGCGCTCCTGCTTGGACAGGGATGAACCGATCAGCAGCAGGCGCCCTTGGCCGAGACCGCTGTGCTTGAGCAGGTCGAGGGCTTTCTGTACTGCCAGGTCGGCGCGGTGGCCGGGTTCGGGCATGATCGAGGGGCGCAACGCTTCGAGCAGGTTGCGGCTGGTGCCCAGGTCGTCCGAGAGTGGCACCAGGGTGTGTGCGCTGCCGGCATACACAACGATGGCGGTTTGCGCGTCAGTGCGCGCTTGCAACAAGTCATACAGCTTGCGGCGTGCCTGTTCCAGGCGGTTGGGCGGGCTGTCGGTGGCGAGCATTTCCGGGGTCAGTTCCAGCAGTACCACCAACGGGTCGGACGGCTTCTGACTGGTTTGTTCAACCCGTTGCCAACTGGGGCCAAGCAATGCCAGCACGGCCAACAGCCAGGCGATACCGAGCACCACCCACGGCGATTTACTTTCGCGGCCGTTGCCACCGCTGAGCAGCACGGCGTGGAAGGCCGGCGGCAGGATCATCTGCCAGCGCCCGGCGCGTTTTTGGCGGTGCCACAGTTGCCACAGCAACCAGCCGAGCAACGGCAACAGCAACAGCCACCAGGGGCGGAACCAGTGCGGCCAGAGGTCGATCATCGACGCCTCCGCAAACGCAGGCGTTTAAGGCGCTGGCGCCATTCAGGGCTTTGTTGCAGGAAGATCCCCTTGCTCGACAATTTGCTGAACCAGCGTTGCAGGGCGTTGTTCGGCCAGCGTTCCTGGATCACCAGCAACATGCTCAGGAGCAGCGCCAGGGCCAGCGGGCCGCTGTACAACGCCAGCGCCGGGCGGGCTTGGGTTGGTTGCTGTTCGACGGGCTCCAGTTGGTCGAGGGTTTCCTTGATGGTTTGCAGTTCTTCGCCGTCGCGGGCACGGAAGTATTGCCCGCCGGTGGCGTTGGCAATGGCCTTGAGCGCCGGTTCGTCGAGGTCCAGGCTTGGGTTGACGCCGAGAATGCCCAGGGATCCGGTTTGCTCAGGGTCAGCGCCGATACCGATCGGGTAGATCTTCACGCCTTCTTCGGCAGCCAGGCGCGCGGCGGTCAGTGGATCGATTTGACCCGCGTTGTTGGCGCCGTCCGTGATCAGAATCAGCACACGGCTTTGCGCCGGGCGCTGGCGCAGGCGCTTGAGGGCCAGGCCAATGGCATCGCCAATGGCGGTATTTTTGCCGGCGATGCCGATGCGCGCTTCATCCAGCCAGGTGCGCACGGTGCGGCGGTCAAACGTCAGCGGCGCTTGCAGGTAGGCTTGGCTGCCGAACAGGATCAGGCCGACACGGTCGCCGTCGCGATGCTCAAGGAAGTCACCGAGGAGGTTCTTGACCAGGGTTAAGCGGCTCACGTCCTCGTCCCGCCAATGCATATCGGGGAAATCCATGGAACCGGACACGTCGACCGCCACCAGCAGGTCGCGACCACTGGCGGCAATCGGCAGTGGTTCGCCGAGCCACTCAGGACGTGCGGCGGCGGTCAACAGCAGCAGCCACAGCACCACAAAAGGGGCTTGTTGGCGCCAGCCCGGCAAGTTGACGCGGGCGCGGCGCTTGGCCAGGCCTTCGAGATCACTGAGGTAGCTGACTTTCAGCGCCGGCTCGCCGCTGTCGGCCACAGGCAGGATAAGCCGCATCAACCAAGGCAACGGCAACAGGACGAAGATCCACGGCCAGGCGAACTCAAACATGTTTGCGAATCCAGGTGTCGACGGCTTGGGTCAGGCCGGCGATGGCCTTGTCGTCGAGTTTGCATTCGGGTTTATAGGCGCCTTCCACCAGTACCATCCAGCGGGTGAGGCCGGCAGCCGGGCAGCGGTTGTCGAGGAACGCCAGCCATTTGCGCCCATTGAGGGTGTGGCTCTGGCTGTAAGGGTAGTCGTTGCGGCACAGGCGCTTGAGCAGGCCATTGAGTTGTTGCAGCCAGGCACCGGCGGGCGCGCCGTCATAGGGTTTGGGCATGAGGGCCAGTTCTGCCAGTGCGGCGATGCGCAGCGGGTCCAAGGGTTGTTCGGCGCGTGCCACTGGGCGTCGCGCAGGGAGGAAGCGGCGCAAGGACCAAAGCCCCCAACCCAGCAACGGGATCACCAGCAGCAACAGCCACCAACCCGGTGCAGGCGGCCAGAAGCCGATGCTTGGCGGGGCGATCAGCGGTTGCAGTTGGTCAAGGCTGCTCATTGTTTTTTGGCCGGGCGTTGCGGGTTGAGGTATTCGCGCAGTTGCTCGACCATTTCGCTCTGGGTGCTCAAGGGCATCAGCAGTATTCGCAGTTTTTGCGCGAGCAGTTCCCAACGGGCGATGCGTGCTTCAGCCTGGGCCTTATAGGCCTGGCGCAAGTCGTAATTCAGCGTGTCCAGTTCCAGTTGCGCCCCTCTTTGCGCAAAACGCAGCAGCCCCGCGGCGGGCAGGGCGTGGTCCAGCGGGTCGGAAATCGGCAACAGCAGCAGGTCGCAATGGCGTGACAGTAGGCTCAACTGTTGCTCGGCGCCCTCAGTGAGGGCGCGTTCATCGCAGATCACAATCACCAGGCTGCCAGGGCGCAGCACTTCGCGGCCACGGCGCAGGGCCATGCCCAAGGCATCGGCTTCGGGGCGGCTTTCGGTGTCCAGGCTCTGGTTGACGCGCACCAGGCGGTTAAGCAGTTGCAGTAGGCTTTGCTTGCTGCGCCGGGGTTTGATTTCGTAGTGCTCATTGTCTCCAAACACTAGCCCGCCGACCCTGTCGTTATGCCCCAGCGCGGCCCAGCCGATCAGGCTCGCCGCCTGGGCCGCGAGCACGGATTTGAACATCTGGCCCGAGCCGAAAAACAGCCGGCAGCTTTGCTCGACCATGATAAAAATCGGTCGCTCGCGCTCTTCGTGGAACAGTTTGGTGTGTGGTTCCTGGGTGCGGGCAGTCACGCGCCAATCGATGGTGCGCACATCGTCGCCAGCCTGGTATACGCGCACCTGGTCGAAGTCGACTCCGCGCCCGCGCAGTTTGGAGTGATGCAAGCCGATCAGCGGGCTGCGCTGGCTCGGCGTGGAAAACAGCTGCACTTCGCGCACGCGGTGGCGCATCTCAATCAACTCGCTGAGCGTGACGCGGATTCCATCGCTGGCATTCATCGAGTTCAAGCGACGGCAACGACGTCGAGGATGCGTTGCACCACACGGTCCTGGTCGATGCCAGCCGCTTCGGCTTCGAACGACAGGATGATGCGATGGCGCAGTACGTCGAACAACACCGCCTGGATATCTTCCGGGCTCACGAAGTCCCGTCCGGCCAGCCAGGCGTGGGCGCGGGCGCAGCGGTCGAGGGCGATGGAACCGCGGGGGCTGGCGCCGTAGGCGATCCACTCGGCCATCTCTGGGTCGAACTTGGCCGGGGTGCGTGTGGCCATGACCAATTGCACCAGGTATTCCTCCACCGCATCGGCCATGTACAGGCCGAGGATTTCTTTGCGCGCGGCAAAAATCGCCTGCTGGCTGACGCGGCGTTCGGGCTTGGTTTCACCATTGAGGGCTTCGCCACGGGCTTGTTGCAGGATGCGCCGCTCCACGGCGGCGTCCGGGAAGCCGATCTTGACGTGCATCAGGAAACGATCGAGCTGGGCTTCGGGCAGCGGGTAGGTGCCTTCCTGCTCGATGGGGTTTTGCGTGGCCATCACCAAAAACAGCGGCGACAGCTCGTAGGTGCTGCGTCCTACGCTGACTTGGCGCTCAGCCATGGCTTCGAGCAAAGCCGATTGCACTTTGGCCGGGGCCCGGTTGATTTCGTCGGCCAGGACCAGATTGTGGAAGATAGGCCCTTGCTGGAATACGAAGCTACCGGTTTCCGGGCGATAGATCTCGGTGCCGGTGATGTCGGCGGGCAGCAGGTCTGGGGTGAACTGGATACGATGGAACTGCGCTTCGATGCCTTCGGCCAGCTCTTTGATGGCCTTGGTCTTGGCCAAGCCTGGCGCGCCTTCGACCAGCATATGGCCGTCGGCGAGCAGGGCGATCAGCAGGCGATCAATGAGTTTTTCCTGGCCGAGAATCTGCGTAGAAAGAAAGGTTCGCAGCGCGAGCAGCGCTTCACGATGTTCCATCGATGACGGTTCCTGGAGAGATGAGCCTCTACGTCATGCAGCAAACGTCGGGCTGGGGCGACTACTTTAATGCATGGCGGGGGGTGGCGACTAACGGCGCGCGGGGTATTTTCAGGAAAACTTGTAGGAATTTTGTTTAGGAAGCAGGAATGGGGTGAGCGGGCTTGTCCGCTCACCCCGGATGCTTCAAGGGCATGGCACCCCGATTTTCCATTCTTTGCCCCATTGCGCGGAGTAAAGGTCCGGCGGCTTGTTCTGGCTATAGAAGTTATGTTCGTAGACCTTGTCTTTGTACAAGACTTTCTCCCTGGCGGTCTGGTAGGTCTTGGTCGGCGACCACGCCGGGGTGTTTCTGCAGTCATCGGAGTCCGATGCTGCTTTGACGGTGATCGGCCGGTCCAGCCTTAGCGTACCTCCGCGCCCGTCACTGACCGCCACGCTGATGGTCGCGCGGGTGTCGCTGCTGACCGGGCGGGCAGTCACGCTGAGGGTGCGGGTATTGAGGGCGGTGGCGGTGAGGACGGTTGGGAGCGTCCAAGCGTACGTCATGGGGTCGCCATCCGGGTCGCTGGTGTTGGCGGTGAAATTCGCGGTTTTGCCCGATTCGACCGTCTCATCGCCCTGCAGGCTGCCCACCGGCGGCCGGTTGACGGGGGCGCTGGCGTTCACTTTGACAGTGTGGCTGGCACTGGCGCTGGCGCCGCGTGCGTCGGTGACGGTCAGCGTGATGCTGCGCGTACCGTCCGTGTTTGGCGCGACGAGCGTAGCGGTGGGCTGCGTCGACGTTGACGGGGTAAAGCCCGATGCGGTCCATGCATAGCGCAGGTCCTGGCCGGTGGACGAAACGCCCGACACTTGCAGCTGCTTGCCGGCTTCAACCGTGGATGGCGCGGTGATCCTGGCGACAACGGGTGATTCGCCACCGCAGGTGCCCAGGCGACGCCAGGGTTTGGCGGCGCCGGTTTCAACAAAATTCAGGTCCGGGCGTGCGCCCTGGGACCAGTGCGCGACCTGATAGTTGTAACCGCTGTAGGAGACTTTTTCGCTGACATTGGAATACGCCTTGGTGGCGACCCACGCGGCGACGCAGTCACCGACCGGTGGCGTTTCGGTGGCTTTGATCGTGAGGTTTTCGACCAGCGTGATGCTGCGTGTGCCATCGGACACCAGCACTGATATCGACGTGCGGGTGTCGACGGGCATCACGGGTGCCGCCAGCGCAATGGTCGGTCCCTCACCGGTCGCGGGCGTGAAACCCGTGGCAGTCCAGCGATACGTCAGCGGTTTGTTAGTGGGTGATTCGGCGTAGACCTGCCCGGTGAATGCCGCACCCGACTTAACCTCTTCGGGCAGGGCCAGGCGGCCGGTGGGCGGCTGGCCTGCGCCGTCGGCGAGCAGTTTCTTGATCGCTAAATCCAGGTCGGGCTGCACGCCGATCTCGGTGCGATTGCCGTTGGCCTGTGGGTAGCCGGTTTCGACGAGGATTCTGCGCAGTTCCTTGGGCGGGATGTTGCCCAGCCCGTTGGCTCGCGCCACGCCTTGTAACGACGCCATCACCCCGGCAATGATCGGGTTGGCTGACGAGGTGCCGCTGTACGTGTGGCTATAGCCGGTGGTGGGGTTGGAAGCACTCCACGTGGTCGTGGTCACGGAACCGCCCCAGCTGAACACGTCCACCCGGCTGCCGTATTGGGAAAAATACGACCTCAATCCGGTCTTCGGCTCGACGGCGCCGGCATAGACACTGCCGGAGTCGAATATGTTGCGATCGAACCAGCCGTTGAAGTAGGGGTGATCAAGATTGATGTTGCCGTTCGCCGCCGCCAATACCACGTGCAAACCTTTTTCCTCTGTCATGAAGGTGATGATGTCACGGACGGCCTTGCTGTACTCAAGGGGCATGAAGCAATCGGCGGCGCAGCCTACGCCGGGCAATGTCACATATTTGAAGTGCACGCCTAACTGTACGACGTCGCCTGGACGGGAGCCCTCGGCCAGTTGCAGCAGTCGTGAGTCGCCATATTGGGTGTAGCCCAACTGCGTCTCGGGGACGATGCCGGTGGTTCCGAATCCATTTTCCCTGGAGGCGATGGTGCCGACGCTAGCCGTGTCATGGGCGCCAACGACGGCACCCTGGCTGATTTCCAGAAAAGGCTTAGGCAAGTCCAGATGGTTGTAGGACCAATGACTGATTTCCGAAGAAACTACTCGCATGTTTTCGCCCTTGCCGCCAGGAATTTTCCAGGCTTGCGTAGCATTTACACCGCCTATTCTGTAGGGCGCTAGCGCAGTCCTGTCATACAGATAGCCTTGGCGAGCAGTGTGGTCCGGGATGTCACTACGCAGGCTTTCCATCGCCGGCGTGCCGTTATCGTTTTCCATTCCATCGACCTGCGGCTCGAAGTCGACGTCTTCAATCGCCGGGTCCTGCTTGAGCTTCGCAGCCAGTGCCTGGGCCTGGTCAGGTGTCAGGTGCTGGGTGTCGATAATGTAATAGCGGTCCAGTCGATGCCGCTGCAAGGCCTGAAATGCCTCCAGCGTACGCGTCTTGGAAGGCGGCACCAGCGCCTTGATGTTGGGTACATGGGTCTGGAAGGTACTGGAGGGGTCGTAGGTGTCCTGGAAATGCCTCGACGTCGAGCCATCGTCCTTGAGCAGCAGGACCAGATGTGAATAACCAGCGTTGGCAGGCGCTGCCGACAACGCCGAGGAAGCCGCGCCCAAAAGGACGATGGCGAGAAGCTTGCTGATGGATTTCATCGGAGCACCTGTGCAGTCACCGTGATTTCAATCAGCTAAGGCGCAAAACCGAAGGCGGGATACTGTTAGAAATAACAGTCACGACAAACGGTCAAGGCCCTCGATCTTGACTGCGCAGGGGGTTGAAGGCCCCGGTTTCAGGCGCGAACGTAGGTGCCAGTGCCCTTGAGGATGTTCTGCAGGGTTGCTTCCACTTCTGCCATATCTGCCACTGCTGTGGCGTGGCTGATCTCCAATTTATCCTTGCCACCGAGGGCGTCGGCATCGCCGGCGGCCAGTTCCACGGTCAGGGTCGTGTCGCTCAGGGTGATTTTCAGGCCATCGAGGGTTGAAGGCCCGTAGTCCCAGGTGAGTTCCACTTCGTCTTCATCGGGGTAGCGGGTCAACATGAACATTTCGCCGTTCTTGCCGTGGCAGCAGAGCATGGCCATGTTGTCTTCTTCGTCGTCGCAGGGTGTGGCCATCAGGGCGTCGGTTTTGATTTGCAGCATGGGGAATCCTGTCTGGGGGAGGGCATCGCGTGGGCAATTGTGCCATTGCCGCGAATTTTGTGCTTCTTCCTGTGTCAGACTCAGGGCATGACCTGGCATGGAGAATCAGTCATTTTCGACACTCACCCCCGAACAATCAGGCGGTTTTTTCACCCGAAATCACGGGTTGCCCAAGTTGCAACCGCGAGCCTGCTTACCGATGACCGAATATGTCGCAGCTTCGCAAGCAGCGCGCTTCCCTCAGTCGTTAAGCTGCGCAACGGATGCAGCTCTCGTTCCACAGCCTGCCAGGCGTCTGACCTGCCCGTCGTACCGTCACCCGGCAGGGTGCGCATCTTATGGAAGTTGTATGTGACCTCATTGTCTTGTCCAGCTTCACCCTCCTGTCATCCTGATTCGTCTATGGTGCTTTAGTTACCGGCGAACAGAGCTGACGGTCTCCCCGCAAGGGGATAACACGCGACGCTTCCATCAATAACAAGCCCAAGCGGAGTACCACAGATGGCGTTCTTCACCGCAGCCAGCAAGGCCGACTTCCAGCATCAACTGCAAGCGGCACTGGCGCAGCACATCAGCGAACAGGCACTGCCACAAGTGGCGCTGTTCGCTGAACAATTCTTCGGCATCATTTCCCTGGACGAACTGACCCAGCGTCGCCTTTCCGACCTGGCCGGTTGCACCCTGTCTGCCTGGCGCCTGCTTGAGCGCTTTGATCACACCCAGCCACAAGTGCGGGTCTACAACCCCGATTACGAACGTCATGGCTGGCAGTCGACCCATACCGCGGTCGAAGTGCTGCACCATGACCTGCCGTTCCTGGTGGACTCGGTGCGTACCGAGCTGAACCGTCGCGGCTACAGCATTCACACCCTGCAAACCACCGTGCTGAGTGTGCGTCGTGGCAGCAAAGGCGAGTTGCTGGAAATCCTGCCGAAAGGCACGCAGGGCGACGACATCCAGCAAGAATCGCTGATGTACCTGGAAATCGACCGCTGCGCCAACGCCGCCGAACTGAACGTGCTGAGCAAAGAGCTTGAGCAGGTTCTGGGTGAAGTGCGCGTGGCCGTGGCCGATTTTGAACCGATGAAAGCCAAGGTCCAGGACCTGCTGGCCGGTATCGACGCCAGCCAGTTCGGCATCGATGGCGAAGAAAAAGCCGAGATCAAGAACTTCCTGGAGTGGCTGGTGGGCAACCACTTCACCTTCCTGGGCTATGAAGAATTTGTGGTACGTGACGAGGCGGACGGTGGTCATATTCAATATGACGCCAGTTCCTTCCTCGGTCTGACCAAGCTGCTGCGTGCTGGCCTCACCGCCGATGACCTGCGCATCGAAGACTACGCTGTGTCTTACCTGCGTGAACCGACCGTGCTGTCGTTCGCCAAGGCTGCGCACCCAAGCCGTGTTCACCGCCCGGCCTACCCGGACTACGTATCGATCCGTGAGATCGATGCCGACGGCAAGGTCATCAAGGAACATCGCTTCATGGGCTTGTACACCTCGTCGGTGTATGGCGAAAGCGTGCGAGTCATTCCGTACATTCGTCGCAAAGTGGCCGAAATCGAACGCCGTTCGGGCTTCCAGGCCAAGGCGCACCTGGGCAAGGAGCTTGCCCAGGTCGTTGAAGTACTGCCCCGTGACGACCTGTTCCAGACCCCGGTCGACGAGCTGTTCAGCACTGTGATGTCGATTGTGCAGATTCAGGAACGCAACAAGATCCGTGTGTTCCTGCGCAAAGACCCGTACGGTCGTTTCTGCTACTGCCTGGCCTATGTGCCGCGCGACATCTATTCCACCGAAGTGCGCCAGAAGATCCAGCAAGTGCTGATGGATCGCCTGAAAGCCTCGGACTGCGAGTTCTGGACCTTCTTCTCCGAGTCCGTACTGGCCCGTGTCCAGTTGATTCTGCGGGTAGACCCCAAGAACCGCCTCGACATCGACCCGCTGCAACTGGAAAAAGAAGTGGTGCAGGCCTGCCGCAGCTGGCAGGACGACTACTCCAGCCTGGTGGTGGAAAGCTTCGGCGAAGCCCAGGGCACCAATGTGCTGGCGGACTTCCCGAAAGGCTTCCCGGCCGGCTACCGCGAGCGTTTTGCCGCGCATTCAGCCGTCGTCGACATGCAGCACCTCAACAGCCTGACCGAAGCCAACCCGCTGGTGATGAGCTTCTATCAGCCACTGGGCCAGGTCTCCGGCCAACGTGAGCTGCATTGCAAGCTCTACCACGCCGACACCCCGCTGGCGCTGTCCGACGTACTGCCAATCCTGGAAAACCTCGGCCTGCGCGTGTTGGGTGAATTCCCTTACCGACTGCGCCACGCCAATGGCCGTGAGTTCTGGATCCATGATTTTGCGTTCATCGCCGCCGAAGGCGTGAACCTGGATATCCAGCAGCTCAACGACACCCTGCAAGATGCGTTCGTGCACATCGTCCACGGCGATGCCGAGAACGATGCGTTCAACCGTCTGGTATTGACCGCCGGCCTGCCATGGCGCGACGTCGCGCTGCTGCGTGCCTACGCCCGTTACCTCAAGCAGATCCGCCTGGGCTTCGACTTGGGTTACATCGCCAGCACCCTGAACAACCACACCGACATCGCCCGCGAGTTGACCCGGTTGTTCAAAACCCGCTTCTACCTGGCGCGCAAGCTCACCGCCGATGACCTTGAAGACAAGCAGCAACGCTTGGAGCAAGCGATCCTCACGGCCCTGGACGACGTCCAGGTGCTCAACGAAGACCGCATCCTGCGTCGCTACCTGGACCTGATCAAGGCCACCCTGCGTACCAACTTCTACCAGACCGACGCCAACGGCCAGAACAAGTCGTACTTCAGCTTCAAGTTCGACCCGCGCGCCATTCCCGAGCTGCCTAAGCCGGTGCCGAAGTTTGAAATCTTCGTGTACTCGCCACGGGTCGAAGGCGTGCACCTGCGCTTTGGTAACGTCGCCCGCGGCGGCCTGCGCTGGTCCGACCGTGAAGAAGACTTCCGCACCGAAGTGCTCGGCCTGGTAAAGGCTCAGCAAGTGAAGAACTCGGTGATCGTACCGGTGGGCGCCAAGGGCGGCTTCCTGCCGCGTCGCTTGCCACTGGGCGGCACGCGGGATGAAATCGCGGCCGAGGGTATTGCCTGCTACCGCATCTTCATTTCGGGCCTGTTGGACATTACCGACAACCTCAAGGACGGCGCTCTGGTGCCGCCGGCCAACGTCGTGCGTCATGACGACGATGACCCGTACCTCGTCGTCGCAGCGGACAAGGGCACCGCGACCTTCTCCGACATCGCCAACGGCATCGCCATCGACTACGGCTTCTGGCTGGGTGATGCGTTCGCATCCGGTGGTTCCGCCGGTTACGACCACAAGAAAATGGGCATCACCGCCAAAGGCGCGTGGGTCGGTGTGCAGCGTCATTTCCGTGAGCGCGGCATCAACGTGCAGGAAGACAGCATCACCGTGGTGGGCGTCGGCGATATGGCCGGTGACGTGTTCGGTAACGGCCTGTTGATGTCCGACAAGCTGCAACTGGTCGCAGCCTTCAACCACCTGCACATCTTCATCGATCCAAACCCGAACCCGGCGACCAGCTTCGTCGAGCGTCAGCGCATGTTCGAGCTGCCGCGTTCGGCCTGGACCGACTACGACACCAGCATCATGTCCGAAGGCGGCGGTATCTTCTCGCGCAGCGCGAAGAGCATTGCCATCTCGCCGCAGATGAAAGAACGCTTCGACATCTCGGCCGACAAGCTGACCCCGACCGAACTGCTGAACGCCTTGCTCAAGGCGCCGGTGGACCTGTTGTGGAACGGCGGTATCGGTACGTACGTCAAGGCCAGCACCGAAAGCCACGCCGATGTCGGCGACAAGGCCAACGACGCGCTGCGCGTCAACGGCAACGAACTGCGCTGCAAGGTGGTGGGCGAGGGCGGTAACCTCGGCATGACCCAGCTGGGTCGTGTGGAATTCGGCCTCAATGGCGGCGGTTCCAACACCGACTTTATCGACAACGCCGGTGGTGTGGACTGCTCCGACCACGAAGTGAACATCAAAATCCTGCTCAACGAAGTGGTGCAGGCCGGTGACATGACCGACAAGCAACGCAACCAGTTGCTGGCGAGCATGACCGACGAAGTCGGCAACCTGGTGTTGGGCAACAACTATAAGCAAACCCAGGCCCTGTCCCTGGCTGCCCGCAAGGCTTACGAGCGAGCAGCCGAGTACAAACGCTTGATGAGCGACCTGGAAGGCCGTGGCAAGCTGGACCGCGCCATCGAGTACCTGCCGACCGAGGAGCAGCTCGCCGAGCGCGCCGCCAACGGCAAGGGCTTGACCCGTCCGGAACTGTCGGTGCTGATCTCGTACAGCAAGATCGACCTCAAGGAAGCATTGCTCAAGTCCCTGGTGCCGGATGACGAGTACCTGACACGTGACATGGAGACCGCGTTCCCACCGAGCCTGGTCGCCAAGTTCGGCGAGGCCATGCGTCGTCACCGCCTGAAGCGTGAGATCGTCAGCACCCAGATCGCCAACGACCTGGTTAACCACATGGGCATCACCTTCGTTCAACGACTCAAAGAGTCGACCGGCATGAGCCCGGCGAACGTGGCCGGCGCTTATGTGATCGTGCGCGACATCTTCCACCTCCCGCACTGGTTCCGCCAGATCGAAGCCCTGGACCACCAGGTCTCCGCTGACGTGCAATTGCAGTTGATGGATGAGCTGATGCGCCTGGGCCGTCGCGCTACGCGTTGGTTCCTACGCAGCCGTCGCAACGAGCAGGACGCTGGGCGTGACACCGCGCACTTCGGTCCGCACCTGGCCGCACTGGGCCTCAAGCTCGACGAACTGCTGGAAGGACCGACCCGCGAAGGCTGGCAGAAACGCTATCAGGCTTACACCGAAGCGGGCGTGCCGGAGTTGTTGGCGCGTATGGTTGCAGGCACTACTCACCTGTACACCCTGCTGCCAATCATCGAAGCCGCTGACGTAACCGGGCATGACGCCGCCGAAGTGGCCAAGGCCTACTTCGCCGTAGGTAGCGCTCTGGACTTGCCATGGTACCTGCAGCAGATCAGCGATCTGCCAGTGGCCAACAACTGGCAGGCTGCGGCTCGCGAAGCGTTCCGCGACGACGTGGACTGGCAGCAACGGGCGATTACCATTTCTGTCCTGCAAATGGCCGACGCGCCACAAGACATGGAAGCCCGCGTGGCCCTGTGGCTTGAGCAGCACAAGGACATGGCGGATCGTTGGGTGGCCATGATGGTGGAGATTCGTGCTGCGGTCGGTACGGACTACGCCATGTATGCGGTCGCGAACCGTGAGTTGCTGGACTTGGCCTTGAGTGGGCCGTCGGTACTGCAACCGGCTTGATTTAGCGCCTGAAACAAAAGCCCCTGCATTGTGAGATGCAGGGGCTTTTTGTTGGAATGCCCTTTATCAAACACCCCTCCCACATTTTTATCTCGTTTTATCTGGAGATTAATGGTGTTTCAGCAACTTGGCTTCCAGGTGATCCAGGTGTTGGGTCATCAGGGTCACTGCGGTGCTTGAGTCGCGTTGCTCCACCGCATCCACAATCGCCACATGCTCCTGCCACGCGCAATACGTGCAGGCTTTTGCTTCGAATTGGGCAATGATCAACGACGTCAACGGCACCAGGCTGTTGAGGAACTGCGCCAACGGACCATTCCCCGCCATCACCGCCAGTTGCAGGTGAAACTCCCCCGACAAGCGAATCGCCGGCCCACGCTGGTCGCGTTCAATGCACTCGCGTTCGCGAGCAATCAACTCGCGCAGTTGGCGTATCTGCGTCGCCGTGGCCTGGGCACACGCCAGTTGCACCACGGTGATTTCGGTCATGCGCCGTGCTTCGAGGATCTGCCGCGTCTGCTGTGCGTCCGGTGCCGCCACTTGAGCGCGCTGGTTGGGACGCAGGATGATCACTTGCTGATGAGACAGCTTGGCCAATACGCGGCGAATCACACTGCGGCTCACGCCAAAGGTTTCACCCAGGCTTTCTTCTGTAAAGCGGCTGGCCGGGGCGATGCGTTGTTCGAGGATCGCGTCGAACAGCCGTGGGTAAATGTCATCCACCGTTGGCTTTTTACCGGCTACCAGGCGCAGGGCGGGGAGGAAGGGCTCGCGGTGCAGGGCGTGGGCGGTCATGGTCGTCTCCAAAAAGTCAGCTGCCCAGATGGTCGTCCGGGATGTTCAAGCGAATGCCCATGCGCAGGCCTTCCTGGAGGATGTGCTTGCGCATTTCTGCGCTGGCCAAGGCGCTGTTCTTGTTGCGTATGGCGCGCACCACCGCGTCGTTTTCCTGCAGGCGCTCGGCCAGGTGTTCAGGAGAGTTGCGCAGAACCTGGGCGCTTTGCTTGAGGGCGTTGCTGGTCTGTTGCACCACGTTCTGGAAAATCGGGTTGGACGTGAGCGCAAAGAGTTCTTCGTGAAAGCCAATGTAGGCGTTCATGCCTGCTTCGGCGTCACCAGCGTCGAGAGCCTCGCGCATGTCCATTAGGGTCAAGCGCAATTGGCCAACTTCCTTGCTGCTGATGGACTGAGCCACAAGGCCTACGATGAAGGGTTCGAGGGTGTAGCGCAGTTGCAGGAGGTCTTCGAGACTGGCTTCGGCCACGGCGTCGCTGGATTGGGGCTCACTGACGCTGGTTTCGAGCACGACCACGCCTTTGCCGGGCATGGAGCGCACCAGGCCGAGGGTTTCCAGCACGATCACCGCTTCGCGCAGGCTGGGGCGGCTGATGCCCATCTGTTCGGCCAGTTCGCGCTGGCCGGGCAGCATTTCGCCCCGGCGCCACTGACCTCGCGCCAGGGCGGCGCGGAGTTTTTCTACGACTGAATTGACGACCGTTGAGGTGCTGATCACGTCGATACTTCCTTAATGTTGCTAATACAGTCATGTGGGAGGGGGCTTGCCCTCGATGGCGGTGGATCAGTTACAGATCTATCAACTGACCGTCCTCATCGGGGGCAAGCCCCCTCCCACATTAGCCAGTGTTGCCCATGAGACAGCGTTAGAATTCCTGGTGGGCCGGCAGCACCGGTTTCTTGGCCTGGAAGGCATACCCTTGCTGGCCGTCCAATACCTTGTTGGCGCGCTGGATATCGATGTCTTTTTCCCAGCGTGCGATGGCCACGGTGGCGACGCAGTTGCCGATCAGGTTAGTCAGTGCGCGGCCGATGCCCATGAACCAATCCACCGCCAATACCAACACCAGGCCCACTACCGGAATCGCCGGGATTGCTGTCAGCGTTGCCGCCAGGATCACCAGCGCAGAGCCGGGAATCCCGTGGGCGCCTTTGGAGGTGATCAACGACACGAGCAGGATGGTCAGCAAGTCAGTCATCGACAGCGGCGTGCCGGTGGCGTTGGCGATAAACACAATGGCCAGGGTCAGGTAGATCGAGAAACCGTCTAGGTTGAACGAATACCCCGTTGGAATCACCAGGCCGACGGTGGAGCTACCAATGCCCAGGTGTTCGAGTTTGCGCATGACCTGCGGCAGCACGGCATCGGAGGAGGCGGTCCCCATTACGATCAGCAGTTCTTCGCGCAGGTACTTAAGCAACGGCAGCATGCGCAGGCCCGACAGGCGCATTACCAGGCCCAGGATCAGTCCGACGAAGGCAAAGCAGGTCAGGTAGAACAGGCCAACCAGGCTGCCCAGGTGTTGCAGGGAGTCCAGGCCGTAAGTGCTGGTGGTGAAGGCAATCGCGCCGAACACACCGATTGGCGCCAGGCGCACGATCATGCCCATGATGCGGAAGATCACGTGGCTAAGCTCATTGATCAGCCGTGTGATGCCTGAGGCCGCTTCGCCCACCAGGTTCAGCGCGCTGCCAAACAGCACCGAGAACAGCAGCACTTGCAGCACGTTGTTGTCGGCAAAGGCGCCGATCACCGAGTTGGGGATCAGGTCCATCAGGAACTGGCTGGTGCCCTTGATGTGCTGGCCCTTGTCGGCCAGTTCATTGAGGCCGGCGGAGGAGAGCTGCTCCAGGTGGATATTGGCACCTTGGCCGATACCGGTGCTGAAGGCCATGACCAGGCCGATCACCAGGGCGATGGTGGTGAGGATTTCAAAGTAGATCACCGACTTGAGGCCGATTCGTCCGACTTTCTTCAAGTCGCCGGCGCCGGAAATGCCACTGACCACGACGCAGAACACGATCAGGCCAATCAGCATTTTGATCAGCTTGATAAAGCCGTCACCCAGGGGTTTGAGTTGCGAGGAGAATTCGGGAAGGGCCAGGCCGCAGATGATGCCAAGCATCAGGCCAATTACGACTTGCAGGAAAATCGAACGCGAGCACCATCTGAGCATGGGAGGGATCTCTATTCGGTGCCCTGGTGGTTCCAGGGCTTAATTGTTGTGGTCATACCGGTAAGTCCAGTGCGGGGCCAGTCTACGCCGGGTTTTTTCGAAATCACAAGTCATTATTGGTTGATTGACAAGTCCCGGTCTGACCAGTTGGTCGCTGAGGGCGATGCTTGAGCGGTTGGCGGGCTGGAAAAATTTTCGTCTATCATCCGCCGCTCGGCTTATGAGGTGATGGATGGACACTCCAGGATTGACCACTGACGCAGCGGGCCACACCCATTGCAGCTGGCGCACCTCGGCGCCGGAATATCCGCGTTACCACGACCAGGAGTGGGGTGTGCCGGTGGCGGACGATGTCCAGCTGTACGAGAAAATTTGCTTGGAAGGCTTTCAGGCGGGGATGGCGTGGATCACCATTTTGCGCAAGCGCGAGCAGTTTCGTGCGGCGTTCGAGGGCTTTGATTTTCGTCGGGTGGCGCAGTACGGCGAGGCTGATATAGAGCGGCTGATGCAGGATCCGGGGATTGTGCGTAATCGGGCCAAAATCGTGTCCACCATCAACAACGCGCGCAGGGCCTGTGAGCTGGTGGATGAAACCGGATCGCTGGCGCGGTGGTTGTGGGCGTTCGAGCCGGGTGATGAAGAGCGCCCGGCAGTGGTGGACCTGGCTTACTGGACGGGCAACCCCACCTCACCGGCCTCGGTGCGACTGTCCAAGGCCCTTAAAAAACGTGGCTGGACCTTTGTAGGTCCGACCACGATGTATGCGCTGATGCAGGCGATGGGGATGGTCAATGATCACCTTGAGGGCTGTGCGTGCCGGTCAAGAATCGAAGAACTGCGCTGCCTATTCAAACGCCCCTAGTCCCTGACTCAACGCGGTCAAAACTGTGGGAGGGGGCTTGCTCCCGATAGCGGTAGTTCAGCCAAATGGGTGTCGACTACCCATTGCTATCGGGAGCAAGCCCCTCACACACATAGCGACCGCCCATACTTCTGATGGATGTCTTAGCTGATTATTTTGGAAGAGGGGTCAGCACCTCGGCCTTGTCATCCAACACCATCACCACCAGTAACTTCGCTGGCTGGGTCTGGCTGGCGTTGCTGGATTCAAAGTGCCGCGAACCCGCGGGCTCGTAGAACGATTCGCCGACCTTGTAGGTTATCGCTTTCTCATCATTGACCCGCGAAGTGATCGCGCCCTCCAGCACATAGGCCACCGCCGTCCCCGTATGGCTATGGGGAACGGTGGCCTGGCCGGGGGCGTAATCAACGGTGAGCATGATGGTTTTCTTGCCGGGCACGTTGGTCAGGGCGTGCTCCTGCAGCACCTTGATCGACTCTTGGTTGTACACCGGTTCGTGGGCAAAGGCGCTGAGTGAGGCGAGCATCAGGGTGGTGGCGAGCAGGCGATTCATGTTCGGGTTTCCGAGTAGTTCTAGACCTGTCCACCCTACGCCGCAGAACCTGGCCGACCAATGACCAATCCGCCGGAAAAGCCCCTAGCCAATCTGTTTGAGAATGTCGCGCACCTTGTCCAGCGCCGGGTCTATATCCAGGGTTTCGATGGCGCCGAATCCAATAATCAGCCCAGGGCGCACCGGTGCGTCGTGGAAGAACACATCAAGCGGGTATAAACCCACTTCGGCCTCACGCGCCAATGTCATCAGCAACGGAATGCTCACCGGCACCTTGCACAGCGCCGCCATATGAAACCCCGCCACGGTGGGCACGGCTTCGAACCACGGCGACAAATCCCCGGCCAGTCGTTGCAGGATGCGCTCACGACGCCCGGCATATACGGAGTGGCAGCGGCGGATGTGTTTGAGCAGGTAGCCTTCACTGATGAACTTGGCCAGCGCCCATTGCGGCAAGGTGGAGCTGTGCTGGTCGGTCAATTGCTTGGCCTTGAGTACCGCGCCGTGGATCGCCGGCGGCAGCACCAGATAGCCCAGGCGCAGTTCGGGCAGCAGGGTTTTGGAGAAGGTGCCGACGTAAGTGACTACGCCGCGTGTGTCCATGCTTTGCAGGGAATCGGTGGGGCGGCCTTCGTAGCGGAATTCACTGTCGTAGTCGTCCTCGATGATGATCGCCCCCAGGTCGAAGGCGCGGACCAGCAAGGCTTCACGGCGCGCCAGGCTCATGGGCATGCCGAGGGGGAACTGGTGGGAGGGGGTCACATAGATCAAGCGGGTGCCGTCGGGGATCTGATCCACCTGAATGCCTTGGTCATCCACCGGCACACTGGCGACGCGGGCGCCCATCGCTTGGAACAACTGGCGTGCGGGGCTGTAGCCAGGGTCTTCCATGGCGACGATGCTGCCTGGTTCCAGCACCACGCGGGCCAGCAGGTCCAGCCCCTGTTGCGCGCCATTGGTGACCACGATGTCGTCATCGCGGCATTTGACGCCTCGGGAAAAGGCGATATGCCCAGCGATGGCGCTGCGCAGTGCCGGCAAGCCTTCGGGTTGGCTGTAGAAGCCGCTGTTCTGGGCAATGCGGCGCAGCGCGTCCTGGGTGCAGCGTCGCCATTCGTCTTGTGGGAACTGATTGCGGCTGGTGGCGCCGCCGAGAAATTCGTAGCGCAGGAGGTTGTCGCGTGTGGGGTGGCGCATCGGCGAGGGCAGCGCCTGCCATTTAGCCAGGTTGTTGGCGCAGGCCAGGTCGGTGGCAGTTTGCAGGCGATCCGCAGGGGGCGCCCAAGCGTTAACGAAGGTGCCACGACCGATCTTTCCCACCAGCAAGCCTTCATAGGTCAACGTGGCGTAGGTATCGGACACGGTCTTGCGCGATACGCCCAACTGCTCGGCCAGCAGGCGGCTGGGCGGCAGTTGCGCGCCTGCCGCGAGACGCCCGGACGCAATGGCTTCGCGCAATTGCTGATAAAGCTGAGCCGCCAGGTCCTTGCGGCCTTTGATGACGATGTGCAGTTCCATGTTTCACTCTGAGACAAATCGATCTACGCCAAGGTTACGCGTAAATCGACCTGTAGAAACCCGGGCGAAGTCAGGAGAGGAAACCACCGTCTACATTCAGCGACACACCGGTGGTGTAGCTGGACGCGTCACTCGCCAGAAACAGCACCGCGCCGGCCATCTCGCTTGGGTCGGCCACACGCTTGAGCGGGATCTGCGCCAGGGCCATTTTCAGGATCGCATCGTTTTTCACCAGCGCCGAGGCGAACTTGGTGTCCGTCAGGCCCGGCAGCAGGGCGTTGCAACGGATGCCGAATTCAGCGCATTCCTTGGCGAACACTTTGGTCATGTTGATCACCGCGGCCTTGGTCACCGAGTAGATGCCTTGGAAGACACCCGGCGAGATGCCGTTGATCGAGGCCACGTTGATGATGCTGCCGCCGCCGTTTTCGCGCATCAGCTTGCCGGCTTCCACCGACATGAAGAAGTAGCCGCGAATGTTCACGTCAACGGTCTTCTGGAACGCGCCCAGATCGGTGTCCAGCACGTTGCAGAACTGCGGGTTGGTGGCTGCGTTGTTGACCAGAATATCCAGGCGGCCGAACTGCTCGCGAATGCCGGCGAACACCTGGCTAATCTGCTCCATTTCACCAATATGGCAGGCAACCGCAGTGGCCTTGCCGCCGTCGGCGATGATTGCGTCGGCCACATGCTGGCAGCCTTCTAGCTTGCGGCTGGAGACGATCACATGGGCGCCTTGCTGGGCCAGCAACTTGGCGATGGCCTCACCGATGCCACGGCTGGCGCCGGAGACAAACGCAATTTTGCCGTCGAGGTCGAACAGATGAGTCTTGGACATGGGGGTTCCTTGTTTTTGTGCGATCAGAGGGCTGATTTAGCGATTACCTTCAGGCTCATTTGCTCCAGCAGTGAGTTCATGTGAATGAACTGAGCAAAGCGTTTGTCCTGGGTCTGGCCATGGAAGAAACGGTAGTAGATCTGCTGCACGATGCCGGCCAGGCGGAACAGGCCGTAGGTGTAGTAGAAGTCGAAATTATCGATCTGGATGCCCGACCGTTCGGCGTAGTAGTCGACGAACTCGCGGCGGGTGAGCATCCCGGGCGCATTGCTCGGCTGGCGGCGCATCAGTTGCACCGGCGCGGGGTCGGCGGCCTCTATCCAGTAGGCTAGGGTGTTGCCCAAGTCCATCAGCGGATCGCCGAGTGTGGTGAGCTCCCAGTCCAGTACGCCGATGATCTGCATCGGGTTGTGTGGGTCGAGGATCACGTTGTCGAAGCGGTAGTCGTTATGCACGATGCTTGATGTCGGGTGGTCGGCCGGCATCTTGTCGTTGAGCCAGGCCCGCACTGCCTCCCATTTGGGCGCATCGGGGGTCAGGGCCTTTTCGTAGCGGTCGCTCCAGCCGCGAATCTGGCGTGCCACATAGCCTTCGGGTTTGCCCAGGTCGGCCAGTCCGCAGGCGTTGTAGTCGACTTGGTGCAGCTCGACGAACTTGTCGATAAAGCTTTTGCACAGTGCTTCGGTCTTGGTTGCATCCAGTCCCAGCTCAGGCGGCAGGTCGGAGCGCAGGATGATGCCCTTGACGCGTTCCATCACGTAGAACTCAGCGCCGATCACCGATTCATCGGTGCAATGCACATAGGCTTTGGGGCAATACGGGAAGCCATCTTTTAGCTGATTGAGAATGCGGAATTCACGGCCCATGTCATGGGCTGACTTGGCCTTGTGACCGAAGGGCGGGCGGCGCAGGACGAATTCCTGCCCAGGGTATTCCAACAGGTAAGTCAGGTTGGACGCGCCGCCGGGGAACTGACTGATCGCAGGCGTGCCGCTCAGGCCCGGGATATGGGCCTTGAGATAGGGATCGATCAGGCCAGCATCAAGTTCTTCGCCTGGGCGAATCTGGGTCGATTGGTCGTTCAGCGCCATGCTTATCCCTTCTGCTTATTCTAAAGGCCTTGGACTATTTCCTAATCTAATGCGCACGACCGCCCAGCGACAAGGTCGGGGCGGCTTAATAGGTTAGCGTGTTGGATGATGATCAGCGTGCCTGATTGGTCATTTTACGGGCGCGGGTAATACGACCGGCGTGAGCACTGGTCGGCCGGCGAAGTACTCCACCAGATTGTCGGCCACCCGTTGCACGGTGTCGTGAGCGGCTTCCGGTGAAAGGCCGGCCACATGGGAGGTGAGTACGGTATTGCTCAGGTGCTTGAGGGCGTCGGGCACCTTGGGTTCGTCGTCGAATACATCCAGCGCAGCCCCGCCAATGCGGCGCTGTTCAAGGGCGGTGATCAGGTCGGCGGTAACCACGACGCTGCCACGGCCGATATTGACCAGGTAGCCATTCGGCCCCAGAGCATCCAGGGCGTGACGATCAATCAGGTGACGGGTGCTCGGGCCACCGGGCGTGGCCAGGATCATGAAGTCCGAAGTGCGCGCCAGCTCCACGGCGCTGGCGCAGTAGGTGTAGTCCACATCATCACGGGGCTGACGGTTGTGATAGCTCACTTCCATACCGAATCCGAGGGCGGCGCGCTTGGCTATTTCCAGGCCCACGGCGCCCAAGCCAAGAATGCCAAGTTGCTTGCCGCCCAGGGAAGGGCGCATCACCTTGGGCCATTCACCGCGCCGCACGGCGACGTCGGTCTGCGGGATGCCGCGCACCAGGGACAGCAACAGCGCCATAGCGTGGTCCGCCACCGACGGCGCATTCACCCCGGCGCCGTTGGTCACGACAATCCCACGATTGCTGGCGGCCTGCAGGTCAACATGTTCGTAACCGGCGCCGATCACACAGATGATTTCCAGCAGCGGCAGCGCGGCGATTTCGTCGGCGTAGAGGCCCAGGGGGCCGCGGGTCAACACGGCGTTGATCTGGCCGCCATAGCGCTTGATGGCTTGGGCTCGTTCGGCTGGAGTTGGCGCCAGGATCACATGAAAGTCATTGCTCTCGATGATTTGCAGGTAGTCGTTGATGGTTTCAACCAGGACCAGAACAGTGGTGGTCATCGGACGGCTCTTCCTTGTGGGGCGGGATGGAAGAGAGAGTATGCGACATTTTATAGGGCGGTGATGCAAGGTCCGCAGGGGGCGGGTAGAGGGCAGTGAATCCATAGCATGGATCCACGCCCTGGTGAGTCGCGCAGTCTTAGCCGATGCGAGGCATTGGGATCATTGTGTTGTTCGGTTTGGGCGCAGCAGCGTATTCAATGCCGTTAAAAGGGAAGCTGGGAGGCTGCTGTGGCTTGGGCTTATCTTGTGCCGCGATTTGATCGGCAATATGCATCGCCACGCTGTCGACCAAGTGGCCGGCGTGGGACAGATTGAGGTTTGAAATCGTCATGGTTGAATCTCCAAGGTTCGTGATAAGGCTCCCTCTGAGTGGGCGAAACAGGCGTCACGTTCCTGACTGGAACAAATTGTCGTCAATTGGATTAATCTGCTTCGTACAACCATTCCTCAGCTAAGTCTTTGCTTATTCAAAAGAATCCCGGACAATCCGGCCCCTTCTATGGTCGGGGCGCTGCCTGTCAGGTTTTTCTGACTCGTCCCGGCCGTGTAAATGCGGAGATCCGACCGGATGAATGATCAGGCCAATAGCGTCGACGAACGCTATGCAACGACACCTGCAACCCTCACAAGCTGGAGCCGCCAGGACACCACCTGGATGCTTGGCCTGTTCGGCACCGCCATTGGCGCCGGTACCTTGTTCCTGCCAATCAACGCCGGCCTGGGCGGTTTCTGGCCGCTGGTGATCCTGGCAGTGCTGGCGTTTCCGATGACCTTCTTTGCCCACCGTGGGCTGACCCGTTTTGTGCTCTCCGGCCGTGAAGGTTCGGACATTACTGATGTGGTCGAAGAGCATTTCGGTATCAAAGCGGGTGCACTGATCACCTTGCTGTACTTCTTCGCGATTTTCCCGATCCTGCTGATCTACAGCGTGGCCCTGACCAACACGGTCAGCAGCTTTATGGAACACCAGTTGCACATCATGCCGCCGCCACGGGCGTTGCTGGCGTTTGTGCTGATCCTCGGCCTGCTGGCGGTGGTGCGTTGCGGCGAACAAGTGATCGTCAAGGCCATGAGCATGATGGTGTACCCGTTTATCGTCGCCTTGCTGTTCCTCGCGGTGTACCTGATCCCGCATTGGAACGGTGGCATCCTCAGCACCGCGAGTGTGGTCCCGGCGCCTTCGGCCTTGCTCAATACCCTGTGGCTGGCGATTCCGGTGATGGTGTTCTCGTTCAACCACTCGCCGATCATCTCGGCGTTTGCGGTTGACCAGAAGCGCCAGTACGGCGAACACGCCGATGAGCGCAGTTCGCAGATCCTGTCCCGCGCGCACCTGTTGATGGTGGTGATGGTGCTGTTCTTCGTGTTCAGCTGCGTGCTGACCCTGTCGCCGGCCCAGTTAGCTGAAGCGAAGGCGCAGAACCTGTCGATCCTGTCGTACCTGGCCAACCACTTCAACAACCCGACCATCGCGTTCGCTGCACCGTTGATCGCGTTCGTGGCGATTGCCAAGTCGTTCCTCGGTCATTACATCGGCGCGAGCGAAGGCCTCAAGGGTCTGGTGCTCAAAAGCGGTCGCCGTCCAGCTGCGAAGACGCTGGACCGTATGACTGCGGGCTTCATGCTGGTGGTGTGCTGGATCGTCGCCACGCTGAACCCCAGCATCCTCGGTATGATCGAGACCCTGGGCGGGCCAATCATTGCGTCGATCCTGTTCCTGATGCCGATGTACGCGATCCGCAAGGTGCCGGCCATGGCCAAGTACCGTGGGCACGCGTCCAACGTGTTTGTCACCGCAGTGGGCCTGGTGGCAATTACTGCATTGATTTACTCGCTGCTGTCCTGAACCCAGGGCTCACGCAAGCAAGCCGATTCGCGCATAGCGCGAATCGGCTTTTTTTTGCCCGCGCAAAAGCTGATGCGGCTCAACCGCAGCCGAGCAATGAGGGCTAAGCTTACGCACGCTTTTTGCCAGGATGGGTTGGGCCGATTGAAGACTGAAACCGATGCACCCGTTGCCGTACCGTCGAACCGCATCCAAGACCTGCTGGCTGGCCTATCCATCGCGGGTTTGCTGCTGCCGGAAGCCGTCGCCTATTCCAGTATCGCCGCGCTGCCGCCCCAGGCCGGGGTGATCGCTTTATTTGCCGGCCTGGTGTGCTACGGCCTGTTCGGCACCAGCCGCTTTGCGATTGTTTCGGCTACCTCGTCGTCGGCGGCCGTTTTGGCGGCGGCGACGGCGAGCCTGGCGGGAGATGACCCGGCATTGAGGCTTTCCCTGGCCTTCGGGCTGGTACTGCTCACCGGGGTGTTTTTCCTGTTGGCCGGCCTGTTGAAACTTGGCGGCGTCACTTCGTTTATCGCCAAGCCCGTGTTGCGTGGCTTCGCCTTCGGCCTGGCGCTGACCATCATCCTCAAGCAATTGGCCAGTGTGGTGGGCGTGCACCTGACCGATAACAACCTGATCCGTTTTCTGCCGCAGTTGCTGGAGCAGCTACCGCGCTGGAACTGGCCTGCGGCACTGGTGGCGGGGCTGGCGTTGCTGGTGTTGTGGCTGTGCGCACGCTTCCCGCGTCTGCCGGGTGGTTTGGTGGTCGTGGTGCTCGGCATCGCTGCCGGGCAGTACTTGGACCTGCAGGCCTATGGCGTGGCGCAGATCGGCATGATCGACCTGCGCCTGGAGCTGGGGCATTTGCCGGTGCTGCCGTTTGCCGACTGGCTGCGCCTCGGGGAATTGGCGTTTGCGCTGGTGATGATCCTGTACGCGGAGTCCTACGGCTCTATCAGTTCGTTCGCGCTCAAGCATGGCGACCGCGTGTCCTCCAACCGTGACTTGCTTGCGCTGGGAGTGGCCAACCTGGTCTCCGGTCTGTTCCACGGCATGCCGGCCGGTGCCGGGTATTCGGCGACGTCGGCCAACGAGGCGGCCGGCGCCTATTCGCGCCTGGCGGGGATTGTCGCGGCGCTGGTGATATTGCTGATCGTGCTGACGGTGCTGCCCTATGTCGCGCTCACGCCGGAGCCGGTGTTGGCGGCCGTCGTCATCTATGCCCTGGGTCGAGGCTTGAGTTTGCAGCCGCTGGGGCGTTATTTCCTGTGGCGCCGCGATCGCGTGCTGGTGATTTGTGCGGTGGCGGCGGTGCTCGTGCTGGGCGTGCTGGATGGTTTGCTACTCGCGGTCGCAATCAGTGTGATGTTGATGCTGCGCCAGATGTCATCAGCCGACATTCAAGTGCTGGGCCGCCTCGGTGACAGCCATGATTTTGTCGACCGCCTGCACCATGCCGATGCCCTGGCCGTCCCGGGGGTATTGATCGTGCGGCCCAGCGAAGCGCTATTTTTTGCGAACGCCGAGCGCATCCTGGGCGCGGCCTTGCGCCTGATGCGTCATTCCCAGGCGCAGGCGGTAGTGTTGAGCCTGGAAGAATCGCCGGACCTCGACGGCACCAGCATCGAAGCGCTGGCGGCTTTTTTTGCGCAAGTACACGGGGGGGGCAAGCGCCTGGTACTTGCCCGCGTGCGGCATGACGCGCGCGAGGTGTTGCAGGGGCTGCCCGAAGCATTGGCGTCCCATGTGCTGCTCAGTGGCTTGAGCGTCGATGGCGCGGTGCAGCTGGCGCTGGAGGTGAGCAAGGCGTGACGCGTGGGGATTGCTCCAAATAGCGGTGGGTCAGTGGCAGATGCATCAACTGACACTCCTCCATCGGGGGCAAGCCCCCTCCCACATTTGGATCGGTGTCTTCAGCCAGTCCACCTTGAGGATCAGGCGGTGGTGCGGTTGAAGGTATAAGGTCGCCCGTTGGGGTCAAAACTGTGGGAGGGGGCAAGCCCCCTCCCACATTTGGATCGGTGTCTTCAGCCAGCTCACCTTGAGAATCAGACGGTGGTGCGGTTGAAGGTATAAGGTCGCCCGTTGCGGTCAAAGCTGTGGGAGGGGACAAGCCCCCTGCCACATTTGGATCGGTGTCTTCAGCCAGCCCACCTTGAGGATCAGACGGTGGTGCGGTTGAAGGTATAAGGACGCTCGTCGAGGTCAAAACTGTGGGAGGGGGCTTGCTCCCGATAGCGGTGGGTCAGTGACAGAGGGATCAATTGAATGTGTTTATATTCCAGGCATAAAAAAACGCCGCGTATCTTGCGATACGCGGCGTTTTTGTTACATCAACACCTTAGGCTTGAATCACCGGGATGTTGGCGCTTGCTGCGATCTTGCGGAACTCAGCGATTTGGTCGAAGTTCAGGTAGCGGTAGACGTCGCTGGCCATGGTGTCCAGTTTCGCCGCGTAGCCCATGTACTCTTCGACGGTCGGCAGGCGACCCAGGGTGGAGGCTACTGCCGCCAGCTCAGCCGAGGCCAGGTAGACGTTGGCACCATCACCCAGACGGTTAGGGAAGTTACGGGTCGAGGTCGACACAACAGTCGAGTTCGGTTCTACACGTGCCTGGTTACCCATGCACAGCGAGCAGCCCGGCATTTCCATGCGCGCGCCAGCCTTGCCGTAGATGCCGTAGTAGCCTTCTTCGGTCAGTTGGTGAGCGTCCATCTTGGTCGGCGGCGAGAGCCACAGACGGGTAGGCAGCTGACCCTTGACCTGCTCCAGCAACTTACCGGCAGCGCGGAAGTGACCGATGTTGGTCATGCACGAACCGATGAACACTTCGTCGATCTTCTCGCCGGCAACACTCGACAGCAGACGAGCGTCGTCCGGGTCGTTTGGTGCGCAGAGGATCGGCTCGTTGATTTCGGCCAGGTCGATCTCGATGATTTCGGCGTATTCCGCGTCGGCATCGGCTTCCATCAGCTCTGGGTTGGCTACCCAGGCTTCCATCGCTTGAGCGCGACGTTCCAGGGTACGTGCATCGCCGTAGCCTTCGCCGATCATCCAGCGCAGCAGGGTGATGTTGGAGTTCAGGTACTCGGTGACGGACTCTTTCGACAGCTTGATGGTGCAACCGGCAGCCGAACGTTCGGCCGAGGCGTCGGACAGCTCGAAAGCCTGTTCCAGCGTCAGGTCGTTCAGGCCTTCGATTTCCAGGATGCGGCCGGAGAAGGCGTTTTTCTTGCCTTTCTTCTCGACAGTCAACAAACCGGACTGGATCGCGTAGTAAGGAATGGCATGAACCAGGTCACGCAGGGTGATGCCAGGTTTCATTTTGCCTTTGAAGCGCACCAGGATCGATTCCGGCATGTCCAGTGGCATTACGCCAGTGGCTGCGGCGAACGCGACCAGACCGGAACCGGCTGGGAACGAGATGCCCATCGGGAAGCGGGTGTGGGAGTCACCACCGGTGCCGACGGTATCCGGCAGCAGCATGCGGTTCAGCCAGCTGTGGATGATGCCGTCGCCTGGACGCAGCGATACACCGCCACGGGTCATGATGAAGTCAGGCAGCGTGTGGTGGGTGGTCACGTCGATCGGCTTTGGATAAGCCGCGGTGTGGCAGAAAGACTGCATTACCAGATCGGTCGAGAAGCCCAGGCACGCCAGGTCTTTCAGTTCGTCACGGGTCATAGGACCGGTGGTGTCCTGGGAACCCACGGTGGTCATCTTCGGTTCGCAGTACGTACCTGGACGAACGCCTTTGCCTTCCGGCAGGCCGCAGGCCTTGCCGACCATTTTCTGGGCCAGGGTGAAACCCTTGCCAGTGTCGACCGGTGCTTCAGGCAGCTTGAACAGGTCGGTAGGGCCCAGACCCAATTCGGCGCGAGCCTTGTCGGTCAGGCCACGGCCGATGATCAGCGGGATACGGCCGCCGGCACGAACTTCGTCCAACAGGACCGGGGTCTTCATTTCGAAGGTGGTCAGGACTTCATCGGTGCCGTGTTTGCAGACTTTGCCAGCATGAGGATACAGGTCGATCACGTCGCCCATGTTCATGTTGGTCACGTCGAATTCGATTGGCAGTGCGCCAGCATCTTCCATGGTGTTGTAGAAGATCGGAGCGATCTTGCTGCCGAAGCAGAAACCGCCGGCACGCTTGTTCGGTACGTAAGGTACGTCGTCGCCGAAGAACCACAGTACCGAGTTGGTAGCGGATTTACGCGAAGAGCCGGTACCGACCACGTCACCGACGTAGGCGATCGGGAAGCCTTGGCCGCGCATTTCTTCGATCTGCTTCATCGGGCCGGTCTTGCCTTGCTCGTCCGGCACGATGCCTTCGCGAGCCATTTTCAGCATGGCCAGGGCGTGCAGCGGGATGTCAGGGCGGGACCAGGCGTCCGGAGCAGGGGACAGGTCGTCGGTGTTGGTTTCGCCGGTGACCTTGAATACGCGCAGGCTGATCTTGTCGGCCAGGGTAGGGCGGTTGCGGAACCATTCGCCGTCAGCCCAGGACTGGATTACGGCTTTAGCGTGCTCGTTGCCGTTGCGGGCTTTTTCGGCGACGTCGTGGAACGCGTCGAACATCAGCAGGGTGTGCTTGAGTTGGGCCGCGGCGACAGGCGCCAGCTCGGCGTCGTCCAGCAGCTCGACCAACGTCACGATGTTGTAGCCGCCTTGCATGGTGCCGAGCAGTTCAACAGCGCGTTTCTTGTCGATCAGGGGGGAAGTGGCTTCGCCCTTGGCCAGGGCAGACAGGAAACCGGCCTTGACGTAGGCAGCTTCGTCAACACCAGGTGGAATGCGGTTGGTGATCAGGTCAACGAGGAATTCTTCTTCGCCGGCTGGAGGATTTTTCAGCAGCTCGACCAGGCCTGCGGTTTGTTCGGCGTTAAGCGGCTGGGGAACAATACCCAGGGCTGCACGCTCTTCGATATGTTTGCGGTAGGCTTCAAGCACAGTTATTACCCTCATCAGTGGTCCCACGGGACGCTCATCCAGAAATGAACGGCACGCATGCGCTCGGGGGCTTTTTGGGCCGCAAAGCCAGCGCTGCCGGCATTCCTCACAGAAGCTGCTTTCAAAGTTTTACGCCTGCAGAACGGAGCTGATGAGGGTTGGCGCGGTTGTTGACCTACCGGGGTCAAGTCCGCGCCAACACCGTTCTGAAGGAACGACTGTGCTCGTGACGCTTTGAAAACAGCTTCCAGCGGATTATTGGCGCCTTACAAGGCCGGATGATTCTACGGCAAAAAATTTCTAAAGGTAAGTTGCCATGGCAAGTTTGCTGGGTGATCAACCTTAGACAAAGGGCTAACATGGCGCACTGTTTCGCTGATTTGCGTGTCGTTGCCCATGTCCAACCAAACCATCAAGACCCCCTGCGTCGGCCTGTGCTCCACGGTTTACGGCGATCTGGTGTGCCGTGGCTGCAAGCGCTTCCACCACGAAGTAATCCTGTGGAATGGCTATAGCGAAGAAGAAAAACGTGCGGTATGGCTGCGCCTGGAGCAACTGCTGGTGCAGGTGATGGCCGGCAAACTGGAGATTTTCGACCCCAAGACCCTGCGCGGTCAGTTGGAGCAGCGCAAGATCCGCTTCGTGCCGCACCAATCCGAGTACTGCTGGGCATACCAGTTGATTGCGCGCGGGGCGCGGGTCATCAATAACCTGGAGGCGTACGGCATGGTGCTGTTGCCGGAGTTTCGTGATTGGGCGTTGCCGGAACTGCGCGATGCCATCGACCGTGAGTTCTTTATCCTGTCCGAGGCCCACTACCAGCGCTATATCGCCCCAGGGTTCCTCAGGGATGCGCTCTCTACCTGACGGCAAAAATCGGAATGTGGGAGGGGGCAAGCCGCCCCCCACATTGGACGTCGGTTATCTGGAGGATAGGCGTCAGGGTTTGGTGACCAGCTCTTCCAGGTGATCCATCAATGTCTGCGGCTTGAGCACCAACACATCACTTTCCACAGCATCCAGCACCACCTCCGCCGTGTTGCCGATCAGTGCACCGGAAATTCCGGTGCGCGCTACGGTACCGATGATGGTCACTGCTGCCTGCCACTTGTGCGCCGCGAAGGGAATCAGCACATCCGCCGGGCCTTCCTCTATATGCAGGTGCGCGTCATCCACGTCGAACTCAGCCTGGAACGCCTGGCACTGCTCGCGGTAGCGCGCTTCGATGGTTTCCTTGAGTTGGAACGTCGGGTCCGCCGCTGACAGCATCGGCGACGGATGGGCGCTGATCACATGCAACTGCGCCTTGGCGAGGCTGGCGATGTCGAAGCCATGATCAATGATCGAATTGTGCAGCGAACGGTGCTCGCTGTCGGTATTGCCCACATCAATTGCTGCCAGGATCACCCCGCCAGCCCATGGCGTGGACGTCTTGACCAGCAACACCGGTGTCGGGCAAAAGCGCAGCAGCTTCCAGTCCGCCGGTGTCAGCAGCGCCTTCTTCAGCGGGCTGTCGGGAAAATGTTGCTTGATCACCAAACCGCAGCCCTCAGCCTGCTGCACATCAATGATGGTTTCATGCAGGCTGGCATTCCACGCCTGTTCGGTGGTCACGCTGTAGCCATCCTCCTGCAATCCGGCCTTGAGCAGGCTCAACAGCGCCGAATGCTCATGGTTTTTATCGCAGACCAGCAAGTGCAGGTGCGCGCCGGTTACCTCGGCGATCAGCTTGGCGCGCTTGAGGGCCAGGCTTTCCGAATGCTCGGGCTCGATGACCACCAGGATACTGCGGATGGCTTGCATGGTCGGGATCTCCAAAAGAGTGGGCGTGGAATAACTATAGTTGCTGCCCGGCAGCCGTCATGTTGATGCACATCAAGGCCGGTGGCTGGTGGTCTGCGGCGTGGTCGGTATAATCGCCGGCCTTTTGTGATCCTTTTGCCCGTGAGCCCGATGAACCTGCCAGAAATCCACGAATTCCTCGGTTGCCGCACCCCCGACGCCTGGGTCCAGGCCGCGTTGGCCGATCAGGAAACGCTGCTGATCGACCACAAGAACTGCGAATTCAAGGCCGCGAGCACCGCCTTGAGCCTGATCGCCAAGTATCACGGCCATGTCGACCTGATTAACATGATGTCGCGCCTGGCCCGCGAAGAACTGGTGCACCACGAACAGGTCATGCGCCTGATGAAAAAGCGCAAGATTGAACTGCGCCAGTTGCACGCCAGCCGTTATGCCTCGGGCTTGCGCAAAGTCGTGCGCAACCATGAGCCAGTGAAATTGGTGGATACGTTGGTAGTCGGGGCGTTTATCGAGGCGCGCAGTTGCGAGCGTTTCGAAGCGTTGGTGCCGCATTTGGACGAAGAACTCAGCAAGTTCTACTTCGGCCTGCTGAAAAGCGAAGCGAGGCATTTCCAGGGTTACCTGAAGCTGGCCTACCAGTATGGCGATGCAAAGGATATCGCTCAGGTAATCGAGCGGGTGAGGGCGGCCGAGCAGGAATTGATCGAGTCACCTGACGTCGAGTTTCGCTTTCACAGTGGTGTGCCGGCCTGAGGCGACGGCCACGCCGATCAGTGCGGTGATCCCGGTCAGCAGCAGGATCACCGTTTGCGTGCCCAAGGGCGCTGCCAGCACGGCAATCACCAGGCCGGCCAGGGGCTGTGGCAGGTTATTGAGTAGGGTGATCATGCCGACGGTCTTGCCAAAGTCCTCTACCGGGATGACCTGCTGGCGAACGCTGCGCATATACACGCTGTACATCTTGTCGAAGCCTATAACCAGCAGGAAGCCAAGACTGTAGACCCACAGGTTGGGGCTGACCGCCATGATCAGCGCGCCCACAGTGATCAGTCCGTAAGACACGCCGCCGAGGCGTTTTAACGGCAAGGTCGTGCGCGACAGGTAAAACAGAATCACGATAGTCACCAGCGCACCTGCCGCTTGCAGCAGCGCGTAGGCATCCTTGTCGGCGTTGAAATCGCCAGTGACCATGGCGGCGGAAGTAGCCAGGGTGGCGCCAATGAGCAGGTTCACGCCCACCGTCAGCGCAATCAGGCGTTTCAACCCCGGCAGGTTGCGGATATGCGCGACGGCGATGCGCAGCGGTTGCAGCCAGATATCACGGTGCTGCTGATGGGGCTGCGGGTTGACTGAGGTGTTACGTTGCCACGCGCGCATCGCCAGGTCTGCCAACACGAACAGCCCTGCAACCCCCAGCACTACCCAATGCCAGGCCCACACCTCCAGCATCAGCGCGGCCAACAACGGCCCCAGTACCAGGCCGGATTGGTCGGCGATCTGGGAGTAGGACAACGTCTTGGCATAGCTGTATTGCGCAAAGATATGCGGCATCAGCACCTCCCGGGCCATGATGCCTTGGGTGGTCAGCACCCCACATAGCGCGGACAGCAGCACCAGCCAGTAGATACCGTCGAACATCCCGTAAAGCGCCACAGCCACCACACAGGCCAGCGCCCGGTAGACCTGGCTGATATGCAGGATACGCACGGGCGAATACTTGTCGCACACGGCGCCGGACACCGGGAAGGCCAGGAAGCGTGGCAGCGACTCGATAAAAAAGGCCAGGCCTGCCCACGACGCACTTTGGGTGGTTTGAAATACGATCAGCGGCACGATAAACAACAGGATCTGATCCGCCAGACGCGACAGGAACAGCGAAACAAAGAACGCCAGGTAATCCTTACGCATACAACTCCCTGTGGTTGGCGTTAAAGAATGCAGGCTATTTGTAAAAAACTCTTAAAAACATGAAGCTTCAGGGACGCCCGTTGGCTATCTGCTTCAGTTGCCCAGCTTGCCACCTATAATGCCGCCTCTTCAATCCGCGTGCGCGCACTGAGAACGTATGGAAAACCTGGGTCAGGGTAAGGTTCTGCTTGTTGAGGACGACGAGAAGCTGGCGGGGCTGATCGCGCATTTTTTATCACAACATGGCTTCGAGCCTCGCGTGGTACACCGAGGTGATGAAGCCCTGGCGGCGTTCTTGGCGTTCAAACCGAAAATGGTCGTACTCGACCTGATGCTGCCGGGCCAGAGCGGCCTACAGGTGTGCCGCGAGATTCGCAGTGTGTCCGACACTCCCATCGTGATCCTCACCGCCAAGGAGGATGACCTGGACCATATCCTCGGCCTGGAATCCGGCGCCGACGACTACGTGATCAAACCGATCAAACCGCCGGTGCTGCTGGCGCGCCTGCGTGCGCTGCAACGCCGCCAATTGCCGGAGCCTACTGTACGCGGGGCGCTGGCGTTCGGTCGGTTGGCCATCGACCGCAGTTGCCGGGTCGTCAGCCTGGGGGACGAAAAGATCGACCTCACCACCATGGAGTTCGAATTGCTGTGGTTGCTGGCCAGCAACGCCGGCACCATTCTTTCTCGCGATGACATTCTCAACCGCATGCGCGGCATCGCGTTCGACGGCCTTAACCGCAGCGTCGACGTCTACATCAGCAAACTGCGCGGCAAACTCAATGACAACCCACGTGAGCCGGTGTGTATCAAGACGATCTGGGGCAAGGGGTATCTGTTCAATCCGTTTGCTTGGGAGGTCTAGATGCTGCGCTTATACATGCGCCTGTACATCATCCTCGCGCTGGGGTTGGCGGGGGCGATTTGGCTGGTCAACTACACCTTTGATGAACTGCTGCCCGAAGCCAACGAAACCTATAATCGCGAAGCCATGCGTGGCCCGGCGTACGGTCTGGTGGAGCAGTTGCGCCCGTTGCCGGCCGATGCGCGTCCGGCGCGGCTGGCCCAATTGCAGCCACATTATGGTTTGCTGCTGAAACTGGTCCAGCGTGATGAATTGGCCCTGACCCCCCGTGAACAACAATTGTTGGCGGCCGGCCACTTGGTAGTGCGTGGCGATTTCATGGAGTTCATCGCCTCGGTCGACAGCGGTCCACAACTGCTCGAAATCAAACTGCCGGCAGAGCCGAAATGGCTATACCTGTGGGCCTACAGCCTGCTGGGTCTGTGCCTGGCGGTAGTGCTGTATTTCTGGGTGCGTCCGCATTGGCGTGACTTGGAGCACATCCGTCTGGCCGCACAACGTTTTGGCGACAACGACCTCGGCTCGCGCATCCTGCTGCCGCGCCGCTCCACCGTGCGCGAACTGGCCGGGCACTTCAATCAGATGGCCGAGCGTATCGAGAGCCTGATCGCCAACCAGCGCGAACTCACCAATGCGGTGTCCCATGAGCTGCGTACGCCAATAGCACGATTGTCGTTTGAGCTCGACCAACTCAAGCAGCAGGCCGACCCGCGTCAGCGCAGCGAATTGATCGCCGATATGTACGCCGACCTGGGCGAGCTGGAGGAAATGGTCTCCGAACTGCTGACCTACGCCAGCCTGGAACGCGGCGCGACCCAGGTCACTCGCGAGCGCATCGAAGCCCATAGCTGGCTCGACAGCGTGATCGGTAGCGTGGCCCTGGAGGCGGAGGCGGCGGGCATACACCTGTCGTTGCGCACCTGCGAAGTGGACGTGATCCAGATCGAGCCGCGTTTCATGGCGCGAGCGGTGATCAACCTGCTGCGCAATGCCATCCGTTACGCCGAGCACCGTGTGGACATTTCACTGATCAAATTCGGCAATGGTTATGAAGTGCGGGTATGTGACGACGGCCCGGGTGTACCCGAGGAGAGCCGGGCGAAGATCTTCCAACCTTTTATGCGCCTGGATGCCAGCCGTGATCGCCGTACCGGCGGCTTCGGCCTGGGCCTGGCGCTGGTGCAGCGAGTGTCCCAATGGCATGGCGGGCAGGTGCATGTGCAGGATTCGGAGCGGGGCGGGGCGTCGTTTCGGATGACGTGGGCGAATGCTGAATAACGTTTATGAACACGATGAAGGTCAAATGTGGTGGAGGGCTTGCTGTGGCTGAGCAAGCCCTTCATCACAGGGTGGGCTCGTGTCCGGCTTTAATGGTCCAGCGCACTCAACACTGCATGGGCGGCTTTCACCCGCTCTGCATTCGGGTAGTTCTTGTTCGCCAGAATCACCACGCCTAATCCCTTGCTCGGCACGTAGGCCACATAGGCGCCAAAACCATTGGTGGAGCCGGTCTTGTTCACCAGCGTGTTGGCGTGGGGCGTCTGGGCAGGGGTTAGCCAGTTCACCTTGTGCGGTTCCATGGCCATTGGTGTGGAGTTGCCGTCAGTCAACGCATCGAGCGTGATGGGATAAGGATACATTTCCCAGCCCAGCCCTTGGGTCATGCCGTCGACGGTGTAGTAGCCGGTATGAGTGATGCTGACCGCGCGTTGCACGGCGCTTTCCAGCTTCGCCGGGTTCATGTTGGCTTGCACATAACGCAGCAAGTCCGAGGCGCTGGTCTTGATGCCGTAAGCCTCACTGTCCATGGCGCCGGGGCCGACGCGCACCGGTTTGCCATCCTTGCCGTAGCCTTGTGCGTAGAGGCTCATCTGACTCGGCGGCACCTTGACGAAGGTGTGCTTGAGCCCAAGTTTGGGCAGCAGGGTTTTTTCCATCGCCTGATCGAACGGTTGCTTGAGGCTCTGCGCCGTCAGGTAGCCGAACAGGCCCAGGCTAGGGTTGGAATACAAACGCTGGGTGCCTGGGGCGAAGTCGGGTTTCCACTGCTGGAAGTAGCTGATCATGTGCTGATTGTTGTCAGCCTCCGGTGGAAATTGCAGAGGCAGGCCGCCGGCGGTGTAGGTGCCGAGGTTAAGAATGCTGATGTGATCAAACTTGCCGCCACCCAAGGCTGGCAGGTAGTCGCTGGCCGGGGCCGAAAGCTTGAGTTTGCCGGTGGCCGCCGCATAACCGGCGAGGGTGGCGGTGAAGGTTTTGCTCACCGACCCGACTTCGAACAGGGTGTTCTCGCTGACGGGCTGCCCCGTCTCCTGGGAGGCGACGCCGTAGTTGAAATAGTGCGCTTTGCCGTCCTGAACCACGCCGACCACAAGACCGGCAATGGCCTGTTGCTGCATCAGCGGCTTGACACTCGCGTCCACCACCGCCTGCAGATCGGTCGCGGCCAGGCAGTGGCCGGTAGCGAAAAGAGCGGCTGCCGCCGTGAGATTGCGCATGCCTGAGAACATAGATAGGGGCATGAGAGTGTTTCCATGAAAGTGATCGATTAAAAAAAACCCTCGCGGGGGAGGCAAATATAGGCAGTTCGCCTGCTCTGGGCAAACGATGAAGTCTCTTGCCTGGGTATAACGGGAGAAGGCCAACGTGATAATTTTTTTAGAAACATAATGAAACATTCTCCGAGGCGCACCGCTCTACCGCTACACCTGTACTGAGTTATTCCATGAAAACACCGCGCCCCTCCGCTCGCATGCCCCACCTGACCCAACTGCGAAACCTCAAGATGGCGCGCTCGGCTCACGCTTATGTGCGCGGCAGTACTGTTCAATTCTACGAGTGGCTGCACAGCTTGCCTGGACGCCGTTTGCCCCGCGGGCCAGCGATCTGGATCTGCGGCGACTGCCACGCTGGCAACCTTGGCCCCACCGGCGATACCAAGGGGCGCATCGATATGCATATCCGCGACCTGGACCAGGCAGTGATTGGCAACCCGGCCCACGACCTGGTGCGCCTGGCCTTGTCCCTGGCGACCGCCGCGCGAGGCTCGGACCTGCCGGGGGTAACCACCGCACGCATGCTTGAAGAAATGATGGTGGGCTACGAACAAGCCTTCAAAGACAAGCCCGATGAAACGCCGCCACGCCCGTCCCAGGTCAAGGCGGGGATGCGCAACGCCGTGGCGCGTACCTGGAAGCACTTGGCCCGTGAGCGCATCGAAAGCGCCCGGCCGACCATCCCGTTAGGCAAGCATTTCTGGCCGTTGTCGCGGGCCGAAAAAAGTGCGCTGAAAGTCGTCTGCGCGTCGGACGAGATCCACCAGTTGGTTACTTCGCTCAAAGGCCGGCCCAAGGATGCCAAGGTCGAACTTTTGGATTGCGCTTATTGGGTCAAGGGCTGCAGCTCCCTTGGCTTGTTGCGCTACGCGGCCTTGCTCGGTGTTGGTGATAAGGATGATCAGGCGTATTGCCTGATCGATATCAAGGAGGCGGTCGGCGCCGCTGCGCCCCGGGCCGCACGGGCGAAGATGCCGAGGGACAACGCCCGCCGGGTTGTGGAAGCTGCGCGTCAGTTGTCGCCGGGCCTTGGAGAGCGGATGGTGGCGACGCGGTTTCTGGATCACGGGTTTTTTATTCGCGAACTGCTGCCTCAGGACATGAAGTTGGAGTTGGATGAGTTGAGTGAGACCGACGCGATGCACGCTGCGGGTTATTTGGCTCGGGTGGTTGGCGTTGCTCATGCCCGGCAGATGGATCGGGCGACTCGTAAGGATTGGATGGCGGTTTTGCAGGAAAACCGGTCAAGGGAGTTGGATGCGCCTTCGTGGTTGTGGACCAGCGTGGTGCAGCTGGTGGGGAGTCATGAGCAGGGGTATTTGGATCATTGCCGGCGGTATGCTTTGGAGCATTGATGTCGAGGGGGATGATGGGTTTTGCGTAGGAGAGCTGGTAGATGTCTGTTTCTGCGTCAACGGCGGCCAGGGTTACGCCATTTGACTGATGGTCCCCTATCCAAATGTGGGAGGGGGCTTGCTCCCGATGGCGGCCTGACAGTCGACTCATATGTTGGTTGGGGTACATAGCCATCTCTGCGGTAACGGCGGCTTAGGGCTCCGCGCTTACAGCGGGGCACTTTCGGAAAGGCCGGAATGCCGGCCCAGCCAGAAGTAACCAAAAGGCCTTCGCCCCAACACTCGGTGCTTCGTCTGGAATCGGCATGCCCTCACTCCGGCTTGGATCTATGGCCCAGTGCGGCTAACCCGGCGTCCTGCCGGGTTGCCCACGGATTCAAGCCTGCGTTCGGCCAGCGCGTTTGACGGGGCGCTTTGGATCAAGATCCAAAGCAGGAGCAACAGCCAGAGCAGCGCCAGTCATGCCAGGTATTTGTTGAACCACCCCAGTGTTCTTTCCCATGCCAGGTTGGCGGCTGCTTCGTCATAACGTGGCGTCGAGTCATTGTGGAAGCCGTGATTGGCGCCCTTGTAGATGAACGCTTCATAGGTTGTGCCGGCCGCTTTCAAGGCTGCCTCGTAGGGCGGCCAGCCTTCGTTGATACGTGTATCCAGCTCGCCGAAGTGCAGCATGATCGGCGCCTTGATCCGCGGTACGTCCTTGGCTTCCGGTTGGCGGCCGTAGAAGGAGACGGCTGCGCCCAGTTCGGGGTAGGCCACCGCTGCTGCGTTGGTCACGCCACCGCCGTAGCAGAAGCCGGTGATGCCGACTTTTCCGGTGCTGCTGTCGTGGTGCATCAGCCATTCGATGGCGGCGAAGAAGTCGTTCATCAGTTTGGTCGGGTCGACGGTCTGTTGCAGCGCTACGCCTTTTTCGTCATTGCCGGGGTAGCCGCCGACCGAGGTCAGACCGTCCGGGGCCAGGGCGATGAAGCCGGCTTTGGCCAGGCGTCGGGCGACGTCTTCGATATACGGGTTCAGGCCGCGGTTTTCGTGGACCACCACCACCGCCGGCAACTTGCCCGCAGCCTTGGCCGGGCGTACCAGGTAGCCGCGTACCGTGCCGTTGCCCTTGGGTGAAGGGTAGGTGACGTAGTCGGCGACGATGTCCGGGTCGGTGAATTTCACTTGCTCGGCCAGGGCGTAGTTAGGGCTCAGGGAGGCGAGCAGAGCGGAAGCGGTCAGGCCGCCAAAAGTGAACAGCGCAGCGCGGTCGAGAAACTCACGGCGGTTGATCTTGCCGTGGGCGTAGCCGTCGTAGAGTTCCAGCAGTTCGGGGGCAAAGTCTTTCGCGGTGAGACGAGTCATCGGTGCAATCCTCGATTAGCGGTGACAGTCAATGTAGACCAGCTTCAGTCCTCGCGGCCATGGGCGGCAGCGGCCAGTTGCCCGGTGTCGACGCGCACGAACACCGAGTCGCCGATTGCCGTGAGCACGTCGCCGGCGTATACCTCGCAGACCACGCGGGTTTTGCGCTCCACATCGCCTTCGACCCTGGCGCGCAAGGTGAGGGTGACACCCATGGGCGTGGGCTTGATGAATTTGATGCCGAGGTTGCCGGTCACGCAGTCGATGCGTGGCAGGCTGCCGGGTTCGCGTTGCTCGGTGCGGTAGTGGTAGGCCATGGCGGTCCAGTTGGAATGGCAGTCCACCAGCATGGCGATCAGGCCGCCGTAGACCAGGTCCGGCCAGCCAGTGAAGTGAGCTTCTGGCGCGTGTTGGGCGATCAAATGGATGCCGTCTGCGTCCCAGCGGCTCTTGATGTGCAGCCCGTGAGGGTTGCTGCCCCCGCAGCCGTAGCAGATGCCTTCCGGGGCGGTGATGTCTTGTAGCGCTTGCATGCAACGTCCTTATTGTTGTGGGCGACTATTCTGTTTAGCAGGACAAACGCGTGATGGGAATACATCCAGACTTTGCGGAGTGGTGCATGAAACGTGGATTTTTGCCGGTTGCGCTTGTCCTGGGCTTTATCGCCAGCGCCCAGGCGGTGGAGTACAAGGACGTCAATCACACTGCCAGCCAGATCAGTTTCACCTACGAACAACTGGGGCAGCGGATGTATGGGACGTTCAAGGAATTCGAGGGCACCTTGGCCTTTGATACGCAGGCGCCGGAGGCGGGACACGCGCTGCTCAAGATCCAGCTCACCAGCATCAGCGCCGGCAGTGACGATGCCAATGACACCCTGCAACGCGCGTCCTGGTTTGACACCGCGACCTATCCGGTCGGGGTGTATGAATCCACTGGGGTCAAGGCGCTGGGGGATAACCGCTTCAGGATCAGCGGCAACCTGACCATCAAGGGCACCACACGCCCGGTTGATGTAAAGGTGGTGCTCAAGGAGCTGGATGGCATTGGCGTGTTCGACGGCGAATTCATCCTCAATCGCGGCGATTTCAAGATCGGTGAGGGTGAATGGGCCGGCAACAGCGTGGTTTCCAACGACATCCATATCAAATTCAAGATGGTCGCACCGCAGCGCTAGCGGGCGAACTTCTTCGCACCGGCCACGCAGGCGATCACCGCCACCGTCACCAGCACCATGCCGAGACTGACCTGTTCATGCAGCAGGCCCGCTGCCAGCGCCAGGCCGAAGAACGGTTGCAGCAACTGCAACTGGCCGACGGCCGCGATGCCACCTTGAGCCAGGCCGCGATACCAGAACACAAAGCCGATCAACATGCTGAACAGCGCCACATAGCCCAGGCTCAGCCAGGCTGTCAGGCTGATGCCGGCAAAGCTTGGCGGAGCAAGGAGCAGGCCTAACGGCAGCACCACTGGCAGCGACACCACCAGCGCCCAGCAGATCACCTGCCAGCCGCCCAGGCTGCGCGACAGTTTCGCGCCCTCGGCATAGCCCAAGCCGCACACCAACACCGCCAGGAGCATCAGCAAATCGCCGGCCGGTGCGGCGCTCACGCCCTGGGCGAAGGCATAACCCATCACCAGGGCACTGCCCAGAATCGAAAACACCCAGAACACCGGTCGCGGCCGCTCGCCGCCGCGCAGTACGCCAAACACCGCCGTGGCCAGGGGGAGCAGGCCGATAAACACAATGGAATGGGCGGAGGTTACGTATTGCAGGGCCAGCGCGGTGAGCAGGGGGAAGCCGATCACCACGCCGAGGGAGACGATCAGCAGGGGCACCCATTGAGTGCGCGCGGGGCGTTTTTCCTTGAACAGCCACAGCAGAAGCAGCCCCAATGCGGCAGCGATGGCGGCGCGAATCATCGTCAGAAACACCGGATCGAATTCCATGACCGCCAAGCGCGTAGCGGGCAGTGAGCCGCTGAAAATCACCACGCCGATAAAGCCATTGATCCAACCCTGAGTGCTGTTGTCCAGGGCGTTGAGGGGAGACGTACGTTCCATGGGGGCTGTCCCGAAAAAGAAGAGTTGCGTGGTGCCCATCCTAGGATCGAGAATCAAGACAATCAAAAAATTGTCATGGATACATCGCCAATGTCCCGCGCCCGTTACAAGTCACTGGTCGACACCTTTGCCGAAGACATTCGCAGCGGGAAACTGCCCCCCGGCATGCGATTGCCTACCCATCGCCAATTGGCCGCGGATCATGGCTTGGCGCTGGTCACCGCCAGTCGGGTGTACGCCGAGCTGGAGGCCATGGGTCTGGTCAGCGGAGAAACCGGGCGCGGCACCTTCGTGCGCGAGATTGCGTTGCCGCCAGGGCAGGGCAGTGGGCAGATGACCATTGCGGCGGGCATGCTCGACCTCAACTTCAATTACCCCTCGTTGCCGGGTCAGGCGGACTTGCTGCGCACTGCGTTGCGCCAATTGGCGCTGTCCGGTGACCTCGAAGCGCTGCTGCGTTATCAGCCCCACGCCGGTCGCCTGCATGAGCGCGCCACCATTGCCCGCCACCTGCTGAGCCGAGGGCTGACAGTGCAGGCCGAGCAGGTGTTGGTGGTCAGCGGCGCCCAACATGGGTTGGCGGTGGCGATGATGGCGTTGCTCAAACCGGGGGATGTGATCGCGGTGGACGCGTTGACCTATTCGGGGTTCAAGGTGTTGGCAGAGACCCTGCATCTGGAAATCGTCGCGATTCCCGTCACCGCCAGCGGCCCGGACCTGGAATATCTGCATAGCGTGTGTCGCAAGCGTCCGGTTCGCGCGGTGTACAGCATGCCGACCCTGCACAATCCGCTGGGCTGGGTGATGGGCATGGCGCAGCGCGAGCAGCTGGTCGCCATCGCCCGCCAGCACAACCTGATGATCATTGAAGACGCGGCCTACGCGTTTTTAGTTGAGGACGCGCCACCGCCCCTGGCGAGCCTGGCACCGGAACGTACGGTGTATGTGGGTGGGTTGTCGAAGAGTGTCGCCACAGGGCTGCGCGTGGGATTTGTCGCGGCGCCTGTTGCGTGGATGAAGGCGTTGGAGCGCACCATCATGGCGACCACCTGGAACGTGCCCGGGGTGATGAGCGCGATTGCCGTGGCCTGGATCGAGGATGGCACCGTTGCCCACTTGGAAGCACAAAAGCGCCAGGATGCCCGGGCTCGGCAAGCCTTGGCTGCGCAGGTGTTGAAGGGGGTGGCCCACACCGGCCACCCGTCATCGTATTTTTTGTGGCTGCCCCTGGCGGAAGATGCCCGCGCCGATCAAGTCGCCATGGCCTTGCAGCGCGAGGGCGTTTCCGTGTCCACCGCTGAGCCCTTTGCCGTTTCGGCCCAGGTGCCCCATGCGCTACGCCTGGCGTTGGGGTCGGTGGACATGCCGTCGCTGCGCGAGGCGTTGCTCAAGGTGCGCAACGTGGTGGCGTGGTGAGCCACCGCTAGCCATCAGAATTTAAAGGCCTGGCGACCGATCAGCAGCCAGTGGCCTTTCTGCTTTTGCCAGACCTGGAAGTTTTCGATGTCGGTAGGCACTTCGACGCCACTGTTCACCGCCTGTGCGTGAAAGTGGTTGCGCACCAGTGCCGTGTCGCCTTGCAGAGTGATGGTTTGTTTTTGCATTTCCAGAGTCTTGAAGCCGCTGCGACCGGTCTCGATATCGGCGATGAATTCCTGTTTGTTCTGAATTTTGCCGCTGGAGTGGCCGTAGGTGAGTTGCTCGGCGGTGAGGGCCTGGAGCTGCTTGATGTCTTTGTGCAGCATGGCTTGGGTCAGGTGATCGACCGCTTGGGCTACGTCGTTGTCGGCGGGGGCAGCGGCCACGTAGCCGCTGAACAGGCACAGAAAACCGATCAGCACTTTGACGTTTTGCATGGGTGTTTCCTTATTGTTGTTGGGGTGTGCACGACAGCTATAGTCGTCGTACAACCATGCAATATTTGCCGGGTCTAAGGAAAGTAAAATTTTGAAATACCCTGACAAGATTGGTATTTTTAGGTTTTAGCGCCTTATACGATGTCCCAACACGCGGGGTGCTCGTACGCGGCAGGTTTTGGCACTTCCTGGGTGGCTGGCACATCGCTATGCTAACGCCGACCCAACACCTGCCCGAGTGACAAAATGGATTTTGACTGGCACAGCGACCCCATCACCCGCGCCACCCCGGTGACCGCACACTACAAAAACACCCAGAACGTGCGGCGCTTCATGCGTGAGCACTGCGGGCCGACCTTCAAGTTCGATCGTCCCTTCATGGCCTGGATTCGCAACGATATCCCCAAGACCCTGGGCGACGTGGTGGATGAATGGCAGCGCCTGAACCATGACAACCGCCCATGATCACCCAGGGACTGGTTGTACTGATCAACTACGGCATTCACCTGGCGTCCGGCCTGTGGTTTGCCCTCACCCCCAAATCGCTGCCAGGTGCCGCTTTGTGCTGCCGGCATTTGTCGTGAAGACAAAGCCGGTACTGAAACGATGAGGATCAAAATGTGGGAGGGGGCTTGCTCCCGATGGCGGTGGTTCAGTTGGAACAGCTTTGCCTGATACACCGCCATCGGGAGCAAGCCCCCTCCCACAGGGTAAATCGTTAGTTTGTGATCAGTGGCGGGGTGCGCGGGGGGATCAATCGCTTGCTGCCGGTCGCTTCATACGCCGCCGCCAACCGCAGCAATGCCGAGTCATCATAAGCGCGCCCGGCAAATGTCAGCCCTACCGGCATGCCGATGTCCGCCATCACGCCCATCGGCACGGTGACGGTTGGCACGCCCAGGTGGCGGATGGCGAGGTTGCCGTTGGCCACCCAGATACCATTGCTCCAGGCGATATCGGCGCTGGCTTCGTTTACATCGGCATCCGCCGGGCCCACGTCGGCGACGGTGGGGAACAGCACGGCGTCGAGGCCGAGTGTTTCCATCCAGTCTTCCAGGTCGATCCGCCGGGTTTGCTCCAGGCCGCGCAGGCCATCGGGCACGGTGCTGATTTCATTCCAGGGCGTGATGCCGCGCTGGGCCATACGCACGTATTCGTCCATGCCGGCGGCGAGGTCGTCTTCACGGTTGGGCAGGGTGCCGGGGTCGTGGGGGAAGATTTTCGGGCCGTCCACATCCGCCAGGCGGTTGAGGGCTGGGTCGTTGTTGGCGCGCAGGAAATCATCGAAAGCCCAGGCGGACAGTTCCCATAACTCGTCGTGCAGGAATTCCTTGGACACCAAACCTCGGGTGAACACCGTCGGCGCGCCGGGGCGATCGCCTTCGCAGTTGGACACAAGGGGGAAATCCACTTCGATGACTTCGGCGCCAGCCGCTTCCAGCGCCTTGCGGGCGTCTTTCCACAGGTCGATCACGCTGGCGCGGGTGTTGATCTGTTGCCCGGTCGGGCCGCCGATGCCGGGTTTTTCGCTGGTGCCGGCGTCGGGGTCGGCATTGATGTACATGCGCGGTACACCCAGGCGTTTGCCCGCGAGGGATTCAGCCGTCGCAGCCAGTTCAGCGTAAGACGCCGGGCGCACCGAGGCGACGCTGGGGATCGGCACCCAGGGTTGCAGGCGCCACAGGTCGCCACGGGTGTCGGGGTCTTCAGCGACCACCACATCGAGGACTTCCAGCAGGTCGGCCATGGTGCGGGCGTATGGCACCACCACGTCCATGGTTGGCGTCAGCGGCCAGTTGCCACGCACCGAAATCACCCCACGGGAGGGGGTGTAAGCGCACAGGCCATTGTTGGACGCCGGACCGCGTCCGCTGGACCAGGTTTCTTCTGCAAGGCCGAATGCCGCGAAACTGGCGGCGGTTGCAGTACCCGCGCCGTTGGACGAGCCGGAGGCGAACGGTGCGGTGAGGTAGTCAGCGTTATAGGGGCTTTCGGCGCGGCCATATACGCCACGCTGCATGCCGCCATTGGCCATCGGCGGCATATTGGTCTTGCCCAGGCAAATGGCGCCACCGGCGCGCAGGCGTTCGATGGTGAACGCGTCGCGCTGGGCGGTCAGTTTGGCAAATGCCGGGCTGCCGGAGGCCGCAGTCAGGCCTTTGACCAGGTAACTGTCCTTGGCGGTGTAGGGAATGCCATCCAATGGCCCAAGCGTTTCGCCCTTGGCCCGGCGTGCATCGGACGCCTCGGCCTCTTTGAGCGCGTGTGGGTTGCGCACCACCACAGCGTTAAGCGCGGTGGCGGTCTGCGGGCCGTCGTACGCGTCGATCCGTGCGAGGTAAGCTTGGACCAATTCAACGGCAGTGGTCTGGCCGGATTCAAGCGCCGCGCGCAATTGGGCAATGGAGACTTCGGTAACTTGCATGACGTTTTCTTCGCCGCCTTCAGATGGAGGTATGGCCGCAGTCTACGTACAGATATTTCACAAAACCAGCGCCGAATAGTCCGCGAAGGCAGCGCGCATCACCTGCCAGGTCGCCTCGTCAGCCGGAATCAGATGCTCGATGCGCAGCGAGGTGAGGGTGATGTCCTGGGGCATGCCGAACGTGGTGAAGGTCGACAGAAAGTTCAGCTCGCCTTCGAGTGAGCGGATGCGCGTGAGCACCAGCGGCGGCATTTCGGTGGGTAATTGGGTGTGAGTTGGCGCTGGCAAACTCGCCAGCAGGGCAGCCAATGCCGGATTGCCCAGCGCCTCGCGGGTTGCCCGTTGCCAGGCCAGGGTGCGGATCTCTTCGGCGTTGATCAGGTGGTCGCCCAGGCCACCGGTTTGCAGCAGGGTGGTCAGCAGGTTCAAGCCATCGGCTGCATCTGCTTTGATGCCCACCCGTTCAAACAACAGCCCGGTACTGACATTCGCCGCCAGCACTTGCCACTCGCTGCCCAGCAGAATCGCAGGCGCGGGGTTGTTGGCGTGCAGCACATGGTTGACCGCTTCGCGAACCGCGGCCATGGCCGGTGAGGCAAGCGGGGTCGCGGTGTAGCGCGGGGCGTAACCGGCGGCGAGGAACACGCGGTTGGATTGCTCCAGTGGGGTCTCCAGTGCCGTCAACAGGTTGTGCAGTGTCCCCGGACTAGGTGTGGCGCGACCGGTTTCGAGGCAACTGAGATGACGCTGAGAAATCCCGGTGATCAGGGCGAGGTCCAGTTGGCTCAACTTGGCCTGTCGGCGCAGTTGGCGCAGGTGTTCACCGGCGCTAGCAGGGTTTTCCATGACGTGTTCATGACCTCCGAGGTCATTGCGAGGGGCCAAACCTTATCACTAAGGTGGGCCTCCATCACCCCAAGGACGACACCATGCACAGACCTTATATTGCCCTGGCCGGCTTGCTCGGTTTTTCGCTATACACCCTGGTTACGATGCTGACTGCCGAGCAATCGCTGCTGGCCTTTGGGCGCGAGCTGATGTCTCGACCGGACACCGCGCAAGTGGTGATCGACCTTTACCTGATGGCGGTATTGGCGTGTATATGGATGTATCGGGATGCGCGCGGGCGAGGGCGGTCAGTGCGTTCGGTGATGCCGTACTTTTTATTGACGGCGGTGTTTGTGTCAGTGGGGCCGCTGCTCTATATCGTGGTGCAGGGAGTCAGGGATGAATGACCTCCTGACAGTCTATGCCCTGTGTGTACTGGTGCTATGCCTGAAGATGTTTGCGGTTTCCTGCTACCAAGGGTATTTCCGCATTCGAGGCCTGGCATTCACCAACGCTGAAGATGCGGCTTTCTTTAAGCGCGCCAGGCATTCGATAGAGCTGCCACCGGTTGGCCGAGCGAGCAGAGCGTGGGCCAATGATCTGGAAAACATCCCCATGTTTTTTGTGCTGGGAGGGCTGTGTGTTGCGCTGGAGGCGCCCGCTGTGGCGAGTGCGTGGTTGTTTGGCGGTTTTACCTTGGCCCGTCTGGCGCATACGGTGACGTATCTGGCGGGTTGGCAACCTTGGCGAACGCTGGCGTATGGGGTCGGGGTGATCTGTTTGCTCGGGCTTGGCGCTATGACCTGTTTAAGGCTTGTATGAAGTTCAGCGGCATCCCGCTTACGTCTGTAGTGAGCGAGCTCGCCTCGCGCGGGGCAAGCCCGCTCACCACAAAAGCGCCTTACTAACTCAAACCCATCGCCTGCCTTTGGTTGTCTTGATACGCCATGACCTTTAACTGGCCTTGAAGTCGTATGGGGTCGGGGTGATCTGTTTGCTCGGGCTTGGCGCGATGACTTGTTGCAGGCTTGTCTGAAATTCAGCGGCCTCCCGCTCACTTCTGTAGTGAGCGAGCTTGCCTCGCGCGGGGCAAGCCCGCTCACCACAAAAAGCGCCTCACGGACTCAAACCCATCGCCTGCCTTTGGTTGTCTTGATACGCCGTGACCTGTAACTGGCCTTGAAGTCGTATGGGGTCGGGGTGATCTGTTTGCTCGGGCTTGGCGCGATGACTTGTTGCAGGCTTGTCTGAAATTCAGCGGCCTCCCGCTCACTTCTGTAGTGAGCGAGCTTGCCTCGCGCGGGGCAAGCCCGCTCACCACAAAAAGCGCCTCACGGACTCAAACCCATCGCCTGCCTTTGGTTGTCTTGATACGCCGTGACCTGTAACTGGCCTTGAAGTCGTATGGGGTCGGGGTGATCTGTTTGCTCGGGCTTGGCGCGATGACTTGTTGCAGGCTTGTCTGAAATTCAGCGGCCTCCCGCTCACTTCTGTAGTGAGCGAGCTTGCCTCGCGCGGGGCAAGCCCGCTCACCACAAAAAGCGCCTCACGGACTCAAACCCATCGCCTGCCTTTGGTTGTCTTGATACGCCGTGACCTGTAACTGGCCTTGAAGTCGTATGGGGTCGGGGTGATCTGTTTGCTCGGGCTTGGCGCGATGACTTGTTGCAGGCTTGTCTGAAATTCAGCGGCATCCCGCTCACTTCTGTAGTGAGCGAGCTTGCCTCGCGCGGGGCAAGCCCGCTCACCACAATAGCGCCTACTGACTCAAACCCATCGCCTGCCTTTGGTTGTCTTGATACGCCGTCACCTGCAACTGGCCTTGAAGTCGTATGGGGTCGGGGTGATCTGCTTGCTCGGGCTTGGCGCTATGACCTGTTTAAGGCTTGTATGAAGTTCAGCGGCCTCCCGCTTACTTCTGTAGTGAGCGAGCTTGCCTCGCGCGGGGCAAGCCCGCTCACCACAAAAGCGCCTTACTAACTCAAACCCATCGCCTGCCTTTGGTTGTCTTGATACGCCATGACCTTTAACTGGCCTTGAAGTCGTATGGGGTCGGGGTGATTTGTTTGCTCGGGCTTGGCGCGATGACCTGTTTAAGGCTTGTATGAAGTTCAGCGGCATCCCGCTTACTTCTGTAGTGAGCGAGCTTGCCTCGCGCGGGGCAAGCCCGCTCACCACAAAAGCGCCTTACTAACTCAAACCCATCGCCTGCCTTTGGTTGTCTTGATACGCCATGACCTTTAACTGGCCTTGAAGTCGTATGGGGTCGGGGTGATTTGTTTGCTCGGGCTTGGCGCGATGACCTGTTTAAGGCTTGTATGAAGTTCAGCGGCATCCCGCTTACTTCTGTAGTGAGCGAGCTTGCCTCGCGCGGG
>NZ_JFYX01000019.1:0-67357 GCF_000632245.1 Pseudomonas sp. RIT357 | reverse complement strand
GCCAGTTTGTGTTCCAGGTAGTGAATGTTCACACCACCTTCGCAGAAGCCTTCATCACGAACCAGGTCCCGATGCAGCGGGATGTTGGTCTTGATGCCGTCAACCACGATTTCGTCCAGGGCGTTACGCATACGGGCCATGGCCTCGTCGCGGGTGGCGCCCCAGGTGATCAGCTTGCCGATCAGCGAGTCGTAGTTGGACGGAACCTTGTAGCCGCTGTACAGGTGCGAATCCACACGTACGCCGTTGCCGCCGGGCGCGTGGAAATGCTTGACCAGGCCAGGGCTTGGGATAAAGGTTTTCGGGTCTTCGGCGTTGATGCGGCACTCCAGGGAGTGGCCATGCATCTTCACGTCGTCCTGGGTGAAGGACAGCACGTTACCAGCGGCGATGCTCAGCATCTCCTTGACGATGTCGATACCGGTGACCATCTCCGAAACCGGGTGCTCTACCTGCACACGAGTGTTCATCTCGATGAAGTAGAAGCGGCCGTTCTCGTAGAGGAACTCGAAGGTACCGGCGCCACGGTAGTTGATGTCGATGCACGCCTTGACGCAGCGAGCCAGAACTTCCTGGCGAGCCTTTTCATCCAGGCCTGGTGCCGGCGCTTCTTCCAACACCTTCTGGTGACGACGTTGCAGCGAGCAATCGCGGTCGCCCAGGTGGATGGCGTGGCCTTGGCCGTCGGACAGAACCTGCACTTCCACGTGGCGTGGGTTGGTCAGGTACTTTTCCAGGTAGACCATCGGGTTGCCGAACCAGGCACCCGCTTCGGAACGGGTCTGCTTGGCCGCTTCGATCAGGTCTTCTTCCTTGTGCACCACGCGCATGCCGCGACCACCACCGCCACCGGCGGCCTTGATGATCACTGGGTAACCGACTTCGCGACCAATGCGCAGAGCGGTTTCCTCGTCTTCAGGCAGTGGGCCGTCGGAGCCAGGAACGGTTGGTACGCCGGCTGCGATCATGGCGTCCTTGGCCGATACCTTGTCGCCCATCAGGCGAATGGTTTCGGCTTTCGGGCCAATGAAGGCGAACCCGGATTTTTCCACCTGTTCGGCGAAATCGGCGTTTTCCGCGAGGAAGCCGTAGCCCGGGTGGATACCATCAGCGCCGGTCACTTCAGCCGCGGCGATGATGTTCGAGACTTTCAGGTACGAGTTCGTGGCCAGTGGCGGGCCGATGCAGATGCTTTCGTCCGCCAGTTTCACGTGCATCAATTCGGTATCGGCCGTCGAGTAAACAGCGACGGTCTTGATGCCCTCTTCCTTACAGGCGCGCAGGATCCGCAGCGCGATCTCGCCGCGGTTGGCGATCAGGACTTTTTGCAGTTTCTTCGCAGGTTTCAACATCGAAGGCGCTCCGCGGTTCAAACGATGGTGAACAGCGGCTGGTCGTACTCAACCGGCTGACCGTTTTCTACCAGGATGGATTCGATGACGCCGGCTTTTTCAGCGGTGATGTGGTTCATCATTTTCATCGCTTCAACGATGCAGATGGTGTCGCCCACTTTCACAGTCTTGCCGACTTCAACGAAGGCTGGCGAGGTCGGTGCCGGGGTACGGTAGAACGTACCGACCATTGGCGATTTGACCACGAAGCCGTTCAGTGCAGGCGCGGCCGGGGCAGCAGGTGCGGCGGCAGCGGCTGGCGCGGCAGCAGGTGCAGCGGCCGGAGCCGGTGCTTGCATCTGTGGCGCGTAGAACTGTTGGGCCGGGGTCTTGCTGTGGCGGCTGATCCGGACGGACTCTTCGCCTTCCTTGATTTCCAGCTCGTCGATACCGGATTCTTCCAGCAGTTCGATCAGTTTCTTAACTTTACGGATATCCATGAATCATCAACTCCCAAGGGTCGGTCAGGGGCGCTTGGCCGGTTGTTCAAGTTGTTCCAGGGCGGCCTCCAGGGCCAGTCGGTAACCGCTGGCGCCAAGGCCGCAGATCACTCCTACCGCTACGTCGGAGAAGTACGAGTGATGGCGGAAAGCTTCGCGTTTATGCACGTTCGATAAATGCACTTCGATGAATGGGATGCTCACCGCCAGCAGCGCGTCACGTAATGCAACACTTGTGTGCGTAAAAGCGGCGGGATTGATCAGGATGAAGTCCACACCTTCGCCGCGCGCGGCGTGGATGCGATCAATCAATTCGTACTCGGCATTGCTTTGCAGGTAGAGCAGATGGTGGCCAGCTTCACGAGCCCGTCGCTCCAGATCAAGGTTGATCTGATCCAGGGTCACAGCCCCGTAGACGCCCGGTTCGCGGGTGCCGAGCAGGTTCAGGTTGGGTCCGTGAAGAACCAGTAGGGTCGCCATCGGCTGTTCCTTGTTATTGATGGGAGTACGGCAGAACCCGGCGACTATGCCGCAAAGCCTTTGTGACTGTCCAGTTCTATGCAGTAGGCAGCACGATTAGCGAGGATTGCGCAAAATTTGTGACTGGTGGTCGAGATCTGGTCATTGGTAATACGCCCTTGAATCCCGTGAAGATCAAATGTGGGAGGGGGCTTGCTCCCGATAGCGGTGGATCAGTTACAGGTGCTGAGACTGACACACCGCAATCGGGAGCAAGCCCCCTCCCACATGTTGATCTTCATTTGATTTTGGATCTTCATGGGGCAGGTCAGACGCGGAACGCCTGCACCGCCGTATTGAGCTGCCCACCCAGCACCAACAGGTGCTCGCCCTGGCTTCGGCCTTGGCCGATGCGCAGCAAATTATCCTCACCCAGCTGATGAATTCGCTCACTGTTATCGCGAATCTCGCTCACCGCACCACTCTGCTGCGCCGTCACATCGGCAATCCGCACAGCGGTGTCGGAAATGGTCTGGATTGCCCCGACGATTTCATCCAGTGCGCCGTCAGCCGCTTGAGCTTGCTGGGCGGTGGATTCGGCGTGTTCGACCTGGGCGCGCATGCCCTCCACTGACTGGTGGGCAGCGTTTTGCAGGCCGGTGATCAAACCCTGGATTTCGGCGGTGGCGCCGGCGGTGCGCTGGGCGAGGGTACGTACTTCGTCCGCGACCACAGCAAATCCACGTCCGGCCTCCCCGGCGCGGGCGGCTTCGATGGCGGCGTTGAGTGCCAGCAAGTTGGTCTGGTCGGCAATCGAGCGAATAACGGTGAGCACGCCGCCGATGGTGGCGGACTCTTCAGCAAGTTTCTCGATCATCTGCGCGTTTTGCTGCACTTCGCCGACCAACGCATGCAAACCGGTCAGGCTCAGGCCGATCACCCGCTGGCCTTGTTCCACCGCCTGGCCCGCACTGCGGCTGGCGCTGGCGGCTTGGCTGGCATCGCCGGCGACCTGTTGGATGGTCGCTTCGAGTTCGCCCAGGGAGTCGCGGATTTGCGCCGTGTCGCCCGCCTGGCGTTCAGCGCCGTCATGCAGGCCGCTGCTCAGTTCGGCGAGGGCGCGGCTGCTGCCGGCCACTTCTTCGGCATTGCCGCGAATGGTGCCCACCAAGTCCACCAAGTAAGCGCGCAAACGGTTCAGAGAGGCTTCGATGTCGCGCAGTTCGCGGTTGGTCTTGCCCAGTGCGATCGGCTGGCTGAAGTTGCCTTCGGCCCAGGTGGATAGGGCGGGTGCCAGATTGGTCAGCACCCGTGCCAAGCGGCGTTGCAGGGTGTCGATCAACAGCGCGATCAGCAGGATCAGGCCGATCATCACCCCTTGCATCAGGCGTACTTCGCCTTGGATGAGCCCATGTTGTGCGCGCACGACAGGTTCAAGCCCAGCGATGGCCTGTTGCACGGCGTTGATCTTCTGGTGGGTACTGGCGGCCAGGTCGGCGCGTTGCTGGATCTGTTCGCGGGTGCGCTTGAGTTCGGCGGGGTAGCGGGTCAGCAGGCTGTTGAGCTCGCGCTTGAGGTCGACGCCGGTGTCCTGGGCTTCGGTTTTTTCAGTATTTTCCAGGCCCATCAAGGCGGAAAAATCATCGGTGTTGGATTCGCTGCTGGCTTTGACGCCAAGCAATGGCAGTTGCCCCAGTACGTCGGCTTGGGCGCGAATATTGGCGACTTCGCGCTCAACATCATCGGCCAACTCTGCGCGCCCGCTGCTCACCAGCTTGTCGCGGGCCAGGGACAACCTGCCCAGGTGCTGGGACGCGGTCAGCAGTGGCGGCAAGTAGCGTGCTGCTTCAGGGGAATTGACGCTGATGGCGTACTGGCTCAACTGGTCCAGATTGGCGCCCAATTCGCGCTCTGCTTGCAGCAGCAACGCTTGTGGGTCGCCGGCCAGCTTGCCGGCGGCCAGCAAGTCGGTCTTGCTGAATGCATCCAGGGCCACCAGGCTGGGGCGCAGGTTCTGCGCCAGATCAGCGGGCAATTCATCCAGATGTTGCAGCAGGTTTTCCAGGCTTTGGCTGGCGCTGCTCAGGCGCAGGGCGTCGCCGCTCGCCAGGTACTCGTCGATATTGCGCGCAGCTTGGTTTTGGAACGTCTGGGACAACCCCAGGTAGCGCTCCATCAGCAAATACGGCCGTTCAAGCGCCCGCTGCGACCACCACAGCGTCGCCCCAAGTGCCAGGCACACGGCCACCAGAAGAAGGGTATTGAGATTGGTCAGCAGCTTCAGGCGCATGCGTGGTTTCAACCGACAGCAAAAGGTAAGTGCCTGAAGTTATTGCGTTTTCATTACAGCGTTATGACGGAATCAGTGGATTCCGGTGAAAAGGTGGCACTTTGCTTTGATGCGCGCGCGGCTTGCACACGGTTGCGTCCGGCATGCTTGGCGCGATACAGCGCCTCGTCGGCCTGGGCGGCCATCATCAGGCTGTCGGAGCCGTCGCACAACTCAACCAGCCCGGCGCTGAAAGTGCACCACAAGTCCTGGGGTTGTGCCGGATAGTGGATTTCGGCAAAGCGCCCGCGGATTTCATCCAGCACCTTGCAGGCCGACTCCAGGTCGGTGTCGGGCATCACGATGGCGAATTCTTCACCGCCGTAGCGCCCGATGTAGTCGGTCTTGCGCAAACGCTGCTTGAGAAACAGCGCCAGGCTCTTGATCACGCGGTCGCCCATCGGGTGGCCGTGACTGTCATTCACGCGCTTGAAGTGGTCGATGTCGAGCATGGCAAAGCTCAGCGGCTTGTTCTCGCGGCGCGCGCGGAAGCTGCAGTCTTCGAGCAATTGCAGGATATGGGTGTGGTTGTACAGCCCGGTCAGGCTGTCGCGCACCATTCGCGCCTTGAGGTGGCGGGCGCGGGCGGCGCGGTTGCGCACGGTGGTGATCAGGTGGCGCGGTTTGATCGGCTTGGTGAGGAAGTCGTCACCGCCTTCGCTCATCGCATCCAATTGCTTGTCGAGGTCGTCTTCGGCCGACAAGTAAATGATCGGCACGCTCACATAGCGGTCGTTATGGCGGATCACCTTGGCCAGTTCGGTGCCGGTGCAGGCGGGCATGTACATGTCGAGGATGATCAGGTCGGGCTGGAAGTCCGCCAGTTCGGCCATGGCCTGGATCGGCTCAATCAAGGTGCGGGTGACGATCCCGGCGCTGTTGAGTAAGCGCTCGGTGTGCAGCGCCTGGGCGCGCGAGTCGTCGATGATCAGCACTTTATAGGGCTCGTACTGGGCGACGCAGGTCAGCACTTCGATTTTTTCCAGCAGGCTGGAGGCTTCCAGTGTGCCGGTCAAAAACTCCTGGCCACCGGCGCGCACGGCGGCCAGGCGGGTCGGGGTATCGGTTTCGTGCAGGCTGAAAAATAACAGCGGCAGCTTTTGCTCCAGGCCTTCCTGGGCTTCGGCAGCGAGCTTGAGGCCCAGGCCTGGGCCGCAGAAATCCACGTCCATCACGATTGCCGACGGCAGGCGCTCGGCCATGGACGCGCGAAACGCTGCCACGCTGTCCAGGGATTGGGCGCTCATGCCAAAAAATTCCAGCTGCTTGGCCAGGCGCTCAGCGCGGTCGTGATCGGCCAGCATCACGTAGATCGGCTTGCGCATCGGCGGCAGGAAGGTTTGTTCCAGCTGGTCGCCCTGGCGCAGGCCAGTGCGGGACAGGCGCTGCATCAAACGGTTGAGTTCGGTGATCAGTTGGCTGCTCAGGCGGCCACGATTTTCATCCACAGCTTTGAGTGATTCACCGATGTTGCGTGCCAACTGGCCGTGTTCGGGCTGCTCAAAACGCTCAGCGAAGCGCAGCAGGCGCAGGTTGGCCTCACTGAGTTCTGAGAGGTCGGCGCCTGACCATTCGCTGCGTTGCAGGCGCTGCCAGATCTCAAGAATTTGACGTGCCTGATGAATTACCCGCTGGGCAAAATGCTGCTTGAGACGCTCACGGCTGGGGTCTTCTGGCTCGGTCATATCCTGACTACTAGTAAGGGTGCATGCTGAGGTCGAACTGATGGCTCTATGCTAGCACCTCTTGTCAGCGGGATGAGTGTCATATGTCAATTAACTGCATGTCGGCGATATTCAGTTAATGACCTGACAGTCGCACAGCGTAAAACGCGTGCATCCTTTATAGTCGAATGCTTCCCGCGCGCCAGTTTGGTGAAAAGCCCCGCATGGGCGGGCACGATGGGGTAGGGTTGTGGTCGGAGTGTTTGAACGCACGCCGTCAATTCAAGTGCATGAACTCAAGTGATTGAAAGGATATCGCCATGCTGGACTGGAAAAACCGCGCAGGCAGTGCCAAAGGCCCCGCCCCTGAGCCAAAGTCGGCCAACCGCAGCTATTTTCGTACCCTGCTGATGAGTCGGGCGCTGCTTAGCGTGCTTGGCCTGTACCTGTTGGTCACAGGTGCCCTGGGTTGGTACTGGAGCGAAGAGCCGGCGCTGTTCCCGGTCCAGCAGAACGCGCAAATTGCTGCCGAGAAAGAAGGCAAGCAGATGGTGGTGGGCTATACCACCGTCGAAACCCTCAAGACCGTGGTCGGCACCTTGCTGAACAAGCCAGGTGGCTATATTTCCAACGACCGTTTCCCGCCGGGCCTGTGGATGGACAACATGCCGAGCTGGGAATACGGCGTGCTGGTGCAAGTGCGCGACCTGACCCGTGCCTTGCGTAAAGATTTCGCCCGTTCCCAGTCGCAGTCGGCTGAAGACGCCGACTTGGCGAAGGCCGAGCCGCGTTTCAACTTCGACAACAAGAGCTGGGTGCTGCCATCGAGCGAGTCGGAGTATCAGGAAGGCATCAACTCCCTGAACCGCTATGAAGCGCGCCTGTCCGACCCCAACCAACGCGGCGCACTGTTCTATTCGCGTGCCGACAACCTGAACAACTGGCTGGGTGATGTTGCTACCCGTCTGGGTTCGTTGTCCCAACGCCTGTCGGCCAGCGTGGGCCGGGTCAAATTGAACACCGCACTGAAAACAGAAGCCCTGGCACCGGGTGAAGTGCCGCAGGTCGACGAAGAAGTGGTGGAAACCCCATGGATGCAGATCGACAACGTGTTCTACGAAGCCCGTGGCCAGGCATGGGCACTGTCCCATCTGCTGCGCGCCATCGAAGTTGATTTCGCCGACGTACTGGCCAAGAAAAACGCCACGGTCAGCGTGCGCCAGATCATCCGTGAGCTGGAAGCCTCCCAAGAACCTGTCTGGAGCCCTATGATCCTCAACGGCAGCGGCTTCGGCGTACTGGCGAACCACTCGCTGGTAATGGCCAACTACATCTCGCGGGCCAACGCTGCGGTGATTGATCTGCGTCAGCTGCTTAACCAGGGTTGATGATGGACGCTTCTCAACAGGAGGCCGCGCACCGTGCGGCTTCCGATGCTGAACTGATTTGCTGGGTCGACGAGCAGGACAACCTGCTCGGCACCCTCGTCAGGTCCGACCTTCGCCAGCGCGGCCTGATTGGCCGCTGCACGTTTATCTTCCTGTTTAACTCTGCCGGCGAGCTGTGTGTGCACCGGCGTACCCTGAGCAAAGCCATGTACCCAGGATTTTGGGATACGGCGGCGGGCGGCATGGTGGCGGCCGGGGAAGAGTACGCCGACTCTGCAGCGCGTGAGCTGGAGGAAGAACTGGGTGTGGGCGGGGTGGAATTGGTCGAGCATGATCATTTCTACTTCGAGGACGGTAACAACCGGCTCTGGTGCAGATCCTATTCCGCCGTGTGGGATGGCCCCCTGCGGTTGCAGCCCGAAGAAGTCATGGAAGCGCGCTTTTTGCCCATCGAAATTGTCCTGCAGGAGGCCGAACAAAAGCCCTACTGCCCGGACGCACAAGAGGGCTTGCGCCGCTATCTGGCCTCGCGTCGCTAAAGTTGCATAAATTGGCGCCATTTGGCCCTTAGCAAGTCGGCCTTTTGCCGTTACACTGCGCGACTTTTCACCCGAGCCACCTTGGCGGTTCGGTAGCGCTGCCCCTGCCTGAGTGGGGCTTCGCGGTCGGTCGTGCTTGAGCGCGCCGATCAGTCTTCATCCTCCCAAGAGGATTGCCGGTGGCCAAAAAAGCCGCATCCTTCGCCGCCCTTGGTGGCCTGGTATTTTCCACCGATGCAGGTCGACACTGCCCGGACTGTCGTCAGCCCGTGGATTCGTGTACCTGCAAACAGACCCTGATCCCTGAAGGCGACGGTATTGCCCGCGTGAGACGCGAGAGCAAGGGCCGTGGCGGCAAGACGGTGACGACTATCACCGGCGTGCCCCTGGCTGAAGATGCGCTCAAGGAACTGGCTACCACGCTGAAAAAGCGTTGTGGCACCGGTGGCGCGTTGAAAGACGGCGTCATCGAGATCCAGGGCGATCACGTCGAACTGCTGTTGGCCGAGCTGATCAAGCTCGGTTACAAGGCCAAGAAGTCCGGCGGCTGACAGCCTCTTCCCAACCTGTGTCTAAACTCTGTCCTGCGAGTGGGGTCTACCTTCCTTACAGGCAAATCGTCATTTTCATTCTTTAGACTGCGCCAGCCTCCCTGAGAGGTGGCGCCTTCGCCTTCATTTATAGGGGACTTCGATGTCCGTACGACGCACACGCAAAGACGATGGCAGCCAATGGACAGTTGCGGACAGCCGCAGTGTTTACGGGATCCGCCATTGGGGGGCCGGGTATTTCGCGATCAATGACGCCGGTCGCGTTGAAGTCCGTCCGAACGGCCCGAACAGCACGCCTGTCGATCTCTTTGAGCAAGTCGACCAGTTGCGCAAAAGCGGCCTGTCGTTACCGTTGCTGGTGCGCTTCCCTGACATCCTGCAAGACCGTGTACGCCAGTTGACCGGCGCCTTCGACGCCAACATCGAGCGCCTTGAATACCAGAGCAAGTACACCGCGCTGTACCCGATCAAAGTGAACCAGCAGGAAGCGGTGATCGAGAACATCATCGCCACTCAGGACGTGTCTATCGGCCTTGAAGCCGGCTCCAAGCCTGAGCTGCTGGCCGTACTGGCCCTGGCGCCGAAGGGCGGCACCATCGTCTGCAACGGTTACAAAGACCGTGAGTTCATCCGCCTTGCGCTGATGGGCCAGAAGCTCGGTCACAACGTGTTTATCGTGATCGAGAAAGAATCCGAAGTCGGCCTGGTGATCGAAGAGGCTGCCAACCTCAAGGTCAAGCCACAGGTTGGCCTGCGTGTGCGCTTGTCGTCCCTGGCGTCGAGCAAATGGGCAGACACCGGTGGCGAGAAGTCCAAGTTCGGTTTGTCGGCGGCGCAGCTGTTGTCCGTGGTTGAGCGCTTCCGCGCGGCCGGGCTGGACCAGGGCATTCGCCTGCTGCACTTCCACATGGGTTCGCAGATCGCCAACCTGGCCGATTACCAGCACGGGTTCAAGGAAGCCATTCGTTACTACGGCGAACTGCGCAACCTCGGCCTGCCGGTGGACCACATCGACGTGGGTGGCGGCCTGGGCGTCGACTACGACGGTACCCACTCGCGTAACGCCAGCTCGATCAACTACGACATGGACGACTACGCCGGCGTGGTCGTGGGCATGCTCAAGGAATTCTGCGACGCGCAGAGCCTGCCGCACCCGAATATCTTCTCCGAAAGCGGTCGTTCCCTGACTGCTCACCACGCCATGCTGGTGGTGCAGGTGACTGACGTCGAGAAACACAACGACGAAATCCCGGTCATCGAAAACAAGGAAAGCCTGCCGGAAACCGTGCAATGGCTGGTGGACCTGCTGGGTCCGACCGATATCGAGATGGTCACCGAAACCTACTGGCGCGCCACTCACTACATGAGCGACGTGGCCACCCAGTACGCCGACGGTAAACTGACCCTGGCCGAAAAAGCCCTGGCCGAACAGTGCTACTTCGCGGTGTGCCGCCGTCTGCACAACTCGCTCAAAGCCCGCCAGCGTTCGCACCGCCAAGTGCTGGACGAACTCAACGACAAGCTGGCCGACAAGTACATCTGCAACTTCTCGGTATTCCAGAGCCTGCCGGACACATGGGCCATCGGCCAGGTACTGCCGATCCTGCCGCTGCACCGTCTCGACGAAGAGCCGCTGCGCCGCGCCGTGCTGCAAGACCTGACCTGCGACTCCGACGGCAAGATCAAGCAGTACGTCGACGAGCAGAGCATCGAAACCAGCCTGCCGGTACACGCCCTGAACGAAGGTGAAGACTACCTGTTGGGTATCTTCCTGGTCGGCGCCTATCAGGAAATCCTGGGCGACATGCACAACCTGTTCGGTGACACCGATTCGGTGAACATCTACCAGCGTGAAGACGGTTCGGTGTACAGCGCCGGGATCGAGACACACGACACCATCGAAGACATGCTGCGCTACGTGCACTTGTCGCCGGAGGAGTTGATGACTCACTACCGTGACAAGTGTGCGAGCGCGAAGATCAGCGCGTCGGAGCGTACTCAGTTCCTGGACGCGTTGCGTTTGGGCCTGACGCGCTCTTCGTACCTTTCCTCGTAAGCACAGGCGACACAGATCCAGTGTGGGAAGGGGCTTGCCCCCTCCCATAGCTGGGCCTCGTTTGGCAGTACCTTCTTCGTGGGGGTCAATGATGTCGAGCAAATACCTGCAAGCGTTTACCCTGGCCTTCGCCGCCTTTCTGGCAGCCTGCTCCCCAATAAAAGTGCTCAACGCACTCACCCCCAACAGTACCTTTACCAAGACTTCAGCCATTGCCTACGGCGATGATCCCCGCCAGAAACTCGATATATACCGAGCCGTTCCTGCCGTGCCCAACGCTCCCGTAGTGGTGTTCTTTTACGGCGGCAGCTGGAACAGCGGATCCAAGGACGACTACAGCTTTGTCGGCGAAGCCCTGGCTTCAAGGGGCATCGTGGTGGTGATCGCCGATTACCGGCTGTACCCGCAAGTGCGTTACCCCGCCTTTCTCCAGGACGGCGCCAAAGCGGTGGCCTGGACGTATGACCACGCCGCTGAATATGGCGCCGATCCCCAGCAGCTTTATGTGATGGGCCACAGCTCCGGCGCCTACAACGCCTCGATGCTGGCGCTGGATGGGCGTTGGCTAAAAGAAGTGGGCTTGGCGCCGTCGATCTTCAAGGGATGGATCGGCCTGGCCGGGCCTTATGACTTCCTGCCGATTGAAAACCAGGACGTGCGCCCGGTGTTCTTCTTCCCCGATTCACCGCCGGAGTCGCAGCCGATCTACCACGTCAGCCGTGACGCGCCGCCGACGCTGCTGATGGCCTCGACCGACGACAGCTTGGTCAACCCGACGCGCAATACCGCAGGGCTGGCGAAAAAATTGCGCGAGGCGGGTGTGCCGGTCGAGGCGTTCTACTTCACCAGGACTAACCACGCGACGTTAGTGGCGTCTTTCGCCAAGCCGTTGCGCTGGCTGGCGCCAGTGTTGAACCAAGTGACAGCGTTTATCCAAGCCACTGATCCCGCTGGTTCAAGCGCCAGGCTATCGCCCACAAAGTGAGGCTGCGCAGGGCCATGAACAGCAGAAAGGTTATCCACAACCCATGATTGCCCAGGCCCTGCAACGCCCAGGCAAACGGCAGTGTCAGCAATACCGTCAGTAGCATCCCATTGCGCATTTCCCGCGCGCGGGTGGCGCCGATAAACAGGCCGTCCAGCAGGTAACTCCACACCGCAATCAGTGGCAGCAGCGCCAGGTAAGGCAGGTAGGTGTCAGCGGTGTCGCGCACGCTGGGGATATCGGTCTGCATGGCGATAAACAGGTGCCCGGCAAAGCTGAACAGCAGCGCAAACCCGACGCTGGCGATCAGCGACCAGCCACCGGCGACCACCAATGAGCGGTGCAGCGACTGGCGGTCGCGGGCGCCGATGGCGTGGCCGCAGAGGGCTTCGACCGCGTGGGCCAGACCGTCCAGCGCATGCGCCGTCAGCAGCAGGCCGTTAAGCAGCAAGGCATTGGCAGCAACGGTGGCATCCCCCAGCCGCGCGCCTTGCACCGTGATCATGAAAAACACCGATTGCAGCGCCAGGCTGCGGATAAAGATGTCGCGGTTGACCGCCAGCAACGGGCGCCAGCTTTGCCACACTTTCAACGCGGCCCAAGCGATATGGCCTGGATAGGCGCGCAGGGCCTTTTGTGTGAGCGCCAGGCCGAGCAGGGCGCCGGTCCATTCGGCGATGACCGACGCTCTCGCCGACCCGACGACACCCCAATCCAAACCGAGTACGAACCACAGGTTGAGAGCGATATTCACCAGGTTAGTGGTCAGCAGAATTGCCAGCGGCGCACGGGCGTTCTGTGTGCCGAGGAACCAGCCGACCAGCGCATAAGTGGCCAGGGCTGCGGGCAGGCCGAACAGGCGCGTGTGGAAGAAGTCGCGGGTGAGCTGATTCAGCTCGGGGGAGGGCTGCATCCATTCCAGGGCGAGGTGGCTCAGGGGGATGCCCACGGTGCCCAGCAGCATCGCCAGCCCCAGTGCCAGCAACAGACCTTGCAGCAGGATTTGCCGCAGTGCCGCCCCGTCATTACGCCCTGCAGCCTGCGCGGCAAAACCGGTGGAGCCCATGCGCAGAAAACCCATGGCCCACGCGAGAAAGGTATACAGGCTGGCCCCGACGGCCACGGCGCCCAGTTGATGGGCATGGGGCAGGTGGCCGATGACCATGCTGTCGACCAGGGCTACCAGCGGCACCGAGATGTTCGACAGAATCATTGGCGCGGCAAGGGCCCAGACGCGTCGATGCGTAGGGCGGTGGCGCCAGTCGGTGAGTAAGGTGGACATGCAGGCTCCTTGGGGGAGCGGCATTGTAACCGTCCAGTAGCTACGCAGCAGAACCAATGTGGGAGGGGGCTTGCCCCCGATAGCAATAGATCAGCCAGCCTATCTGTAGCTGACCCACTGCTGTCGGGAGCAAGCCCCCTCCCACAGTTTGATCTCCAGTGGGTGTGGGAACTGGCTTGGCTTGAGCCGATCGAGAACCAAACCACCCTCCGTCGGTCAATGTGACCAGCGCCACATCGGCTTCGCCGGCACTGATATATAGTTCACCCCTCGGTTCCCTCTGACTACGAGTGCCCCATGCTTAACAAAGGATTGTTCCTGGCCTGCGCGCTGGCTCTGCTGAGCGCCTGCGATTCCTCCGATAAACCGGCTACGCCGCCCGCACCTACAGTGGCGGCAGCGCCGAAACCGGCCAAGGCGGCGGTGGATGTACCAGCGCTCAAGCAGCGCTACGCCGGGCGTGAGTTGAGCGTGGTGGACGTGTCCGAGGTTCAGTTGGACGGGGCCAGCACCTTGTCGGTGAGTTTTTCCATTCCCTTGGACCCCGATCAGAAATTCGCCGACAAGCTCCATCTGGTGGACAGCAAGTCGGGCAAGGTCGATGGCGCCTGGGAGCTCTCGGATAACCTGATGGAGCTGCGCCTGCGCCACCTTGAGCCGCAACGCAAACTGGTGCTGACGGTCGACGCCGGTGTAAAGGCGGTCAACGACAACACGCTCGCCGCCGAGTACATCGCCCGCCTGGAAACCCGTGACCTGCAAGCCACTGTCGGCTTTGCCAGCCGTGGCACCTTGCTGCCGACGCGCCTCGCTGAGGGCCTGCCGGTGATCGCGCTGAACGTCGACAAAATCGACGTTGAATTCTTCCGCATCAAGCCTGAATCCCTACCGTCATTCCTGGCGCAGTGGGGGCGTAACACCAGCCTGCAAAGTTATGAATCCCGCGAACTGCTGCCGCTGGCGGATCTGGTCTACGGCGGCCGTTTCGACCTCAATCCGGCGCGCAACACCCGCGAAACCCTGTTGCTGCCGATCGCCGGCCTCAAGCAATTGCAACAACCGGGCGTGTACCTGGCGGTTATGCGCGCGTCGGGCACCTACAACTATTCGCAACCGGCGACGCTGTTTACCCTGAGTGATATCGGGCTGTCGGTGCACCGCTATGCCAATCGCCTGGATGTGTTTACCCAGGCGCTGGAAGGCGGCAAGGCGCTCGATGGCGTGGACCTGGAAGTGCTCGATGCCGATGGCCGCGTGTTGGGCCAGGGCAAGACCGAGAAGGGCGGCCACGCTGAGTTGCCGTTGCCGAAAAAAGCCCAGGTCTTGCTCGCCAAGCAGGGCGAACAGACCAGCCTGTTGCGCCTCGACAGCGCCGCGCTGGACCTTGCCGAGTTCGACATCGGCGGCCAACCCTCGCACCCGTTGCAGTTTTTTGTGTTCGGCCCACGCGACCTGTATCGCCCCGGCGAAACCGTGCTGCTCAACGCCCTGCTGCGCGACAAGGACGGCAACGCCGTCAAGCCGCAACCGGTGAGCGTCGAGGTACGTCGCCCGGATGAACAGGTCAGCCGCAAATTCGTGTGGGATGCTGACGCATCCGGCCTGTATCAGTATCAACTGCAACTGGCCGGCGAAGCACCGACCGGGCGCTGGCAGTTGGTGTTCGACCTGGGTGACGGTAAACCGCAGCTGTATGAATTCCTCGTCGAAGACTTCCTGCCCGAGCGCCTGGCGTTGGAACTCAAGGGCAGCGACACGGCGCTGAGCCCGGCGGATAACCCGGTCATCCAGGTTAACGGTCGTTACCTGTACGGCGCGCCTGCGTCGGGTAATCGGGTCAGCGGGCAAGTGTATGTGCGGCCGCTGCGCGAAGCGGTCAAGTCGCTCCCTGGTTATCAGTTCGGCTCGGTCACCGAAGAAGAACTGAGCCAGGATTTCGAACTGGACGAAAGCGTCCTCGACGCCAAGGGCCAGGAAAAACTGACCCTCGAAAGCAAATGGGCCGAAGCTAAATCCCCCTTGCAACTGATCGTGCAGGCCAGCCTGCAAGAGTCGGGCGGTCGGCCGATCACCCGTCGCTTGGTGCAACCGATCTGGCCGGCCGAGCAACTGCCGGGCCTGCGCGGGCTGTTTGACGGCACCGAAACCAATGGTGATGGCCCGGCGGAATTCGAAGTGCTGCTGGCCAATCAGGACGGGCAGAAACTCGCCGCGCAAAACCTCAAGGTGCGCCTGGTGCGCGAGCGCCGCGACTATTACTGGAACTACTCCGACAATGACGGCTGGAGTTACCACTACAACGAGAAATTCCTCAACCTCGACGAACAGACCCTGAATATCAAGGCCGGCGACACCGCCAAGGTCAGCTTCCAAGTGGAGTGGGGGCCTTACCGCGTCGAAGTCGAAGACCCGCAGACCGGGCTGATCAGCAGTCTGCGTTTCTGGGCCGGTTATCAGGCCCAGGACAACACCGAAGGCGGCGCCGTACGGCCCGATCAGGTCAAGCTGGCGCTGGATAAACCGGCCTATGGCGACGGCGACACCGCCAACGTCACCGTGACGCCGCCCGCTGCCGGTAAAGGCTACTTGCTGGTGGAGTCCGCCGAAGGACCGCTGTGGTGGCAGGAAATCGACGTACCGGCCGAGGGCAAAAGCTTCGCCGTGAAGCTCGACCCGAAGTGGTCGCGCCACGACCTGTACGTGAACGCCCTGGTGATTCGCCCCGGCGAGCGCAAAGCCAACATCACCCCCAAACGCGCAGTGGGCCTGCTGCATCTGCCGCTCGATCGCACCCAGCGCAAGCTTGGCGTGACCCTCAGCGCGCCGGAAAAAATGCGCCCCAAACAACCGCTGACGGTGAAGATCGCCGCCAAAAACGCCGACGGCAGCGTGCCGAAACAGGTGCATGTGCTGGTGGCAGCCGTGGACGTCGGCATCCTCAATATCACCGAGTATCCGACGCCCGATCCGTACTCCAGCCTCTTCGGCCGCAAGGCCTATGGCGTGGACCAATTCGACATCTACGGCCAGTTGATCGAAGCCGGGCAGGGCCGTTTGGCCAGCCTGGCCTTTGGTGGTGACGCCGCGCTGGCCAAGGGCGGCAAGCGCCCGGACACCAGCGTGACCATCGTCGCCCTGCAAAGCGCGCCGGTGACGTTGAACGACAAAGGCGAGGGTGAAGTCAGCGTCAATATCCCCGACTTCAACGGCGAGTTGCGCCTGATGGCCCAAGCCTGGAGCGATGACCGTTACGGCATGGCCGAAGCCAAGACCGTGATTGCCGCACCGCTGATTGCTGAACTGTCAGCGCCGCGCTTTCTGGCCGGCGGTGACCAGACCACCTTGGCCCTGGACCTGTCGAACCTGTCGGGCAAGGCGCAGAAACTCGATGTGCAATTGAGTGCCGAGGGGCAGTTGGAATTGGTCAACACTGCCGCGCAGACCGTTGAGCTCAAGCAAGGCCAGCGCACTACCCTGCGCATCCCGGTGAAAGCCTGGGGCGGGTTGGGCAAAGGCAAGGTGAAAGTGACAGTCAACGGGCTGGATCTGCCGGGTGAAAACCTGCCGCCGTTCAGCCGTGAGTGGACCTTGGGCGTGCGCCCGGCCTATCCCGCGTTGCTCAAGCATTACCGCGCAGTGCTTAAAAGCGAACCCTGGAGTTTGCCAGCCGGCACCCTGGATCAGTTCGACACCTCCGGGCGCGAGGCGCTCTTGAGCCTGTCGAGCCGGCCGCCGCTGAACCTCGGCGCACAAATCTCGGCGCTCAAGGCTTACCCCTATGGTTGCCTGGAGCAAACCGCCAGCGGCCTGTACCCGTCGCTGTACGCTGACGATGCCTTGCTCAAGCGTCTGAGCATCAAGGGCGAGCCGGATGCCGAGCGCAAGCGCAAGATCGAGCTGGGCATTGAACGCCTGCTGGGCATGCAGCGCTACAACGGCAGTTTTGGTTTGTGGGGCGCTGACGGTGAAGAGGAATATTGGCTGACGGCCTACGTCACCGACTTCCTGCTGCGCGCCCGCGACCAGGGTTTTGCCGTGCCGCCTGAAGCCTTGAAAAAGGCCAGCGAGCGCCTGCTGCGGTACGTGCAGGAGCGCAACCTGATCGAAGTCGACTACAGCGACAACGCCGAACACACACGCTTTGCCGTGCAGGCCTACGCCGGCATGGTGCTGGCGCGCAGTCAGCAGGCGCCACTGGGGGCGCTGCGCAGCATTTTCGAACGGCGCAGCGATGCGCGTTCCGGGTTGCCGCTGGTGCAGTTGGCCATTGCCTTGCAGAAGATGGGCGACCAGCCACGCGCGGACCAGGCCTTGCAGGCTGGCTTGGCAGCCCAACGTAGCGCCAAGGAATGGCTGGCCGACTACGGCAGCCCGCTGCGGGACCAAGCGATGATCCTGGCGTTGCTGGAAGAAAATGACTTGGCCAAGGGCAAGCGTGAGGAGCGTCTGTTCACGTTGTCGGATCAACTGGCTGCCAGCCCGTACCTGTCGACCCAGGAGCGCAATTCACTGTTTCTGGCGGGGCGGCTTGGGTTTGCCAAGCCTGAGGCGAACTGGCAGGTGTCCCTCACCGGCAGCGGCGGTGTGCACGAGTTGAACAACCAGCAGTCGACGTTGGCGCTGGAAGGCAACCTGCTGTCCAGCGACCTGAGCCTGAGCAATCAGGGCGAAACACCGGTGTACCAGCAACTGACGATCTCGGGTTACCCGCAAGTGCCCCCGGCACCGGGTGGCGACAACCTGAGCATCCGCCGCGAATACCTGGGCATGAACGGCCAGCCGCTGAACCTGCGCAACCTCAACAGCGGCGACCTGGTGCTGGTGCACTTGGCGGTCAGCGCCAAGCAGCGTGTACCGGATGCCTTGGTGGTCGACCTGCTGCCCGCGGGCCTGGAGCTGGAAAACCAGAACCTGGCCCAGAGTGCCGCCAGCCTGGAAAACGCCAGCAGCCAAGTGAAGGAATGGCGCGAGTCGATGCAGAATGCGGCGCTCAAGCATCAGGAGTTCCGCGATGATCGCTACGTGGCGGCGATCAACCTGGACGGCGATGGCACCACGCACCTGCTGTACCTGGCGCGTGCGGTGACTCCGGGCACCTATCGCGTGCCGCCTCCGCAAGTGGAGTCCATGTATCGACCGAACTGGCAGGCGGTGGGAGAGACCCCGGCGGACTTGGTCATTAAGGGTCGTTGAAGAAGCAATGTGGGAGGGGGCTTGCTCCCGAGAGCGGTGGGTCAGTTGCCAGATGCATTGACTGAAACACTGCTATCGGGAGCAAGCCCCCTCCCACAGGCGATTACTGACCGTCCTGGCTTAGTGCACGACCCAACTAAGCAGCCAAAGGCCCAGCAGCAGCCAGATAATCCCCATGATGATCGACGCCCGCATAAACGCGCGTACTGCCGAGTACAGCAGCATCAGGCCGACGATCAGCGTGATGATGCTGATAATCGACGTATCCATGCCCAAGGTTCGGGACAGGCCTTCGACAAAGTTGCCCCCGGCATGAGTCAGGGCCCCGAATAATCCGCTGAGGCCGTCGACGATAAAACGGATGATGGAACCGAGCGCCTGGCCCAACCATTCGAAAAAGCTTTCTACCTGCATGTGCATGTCCTGATAAGAGGTGGGCGTGTCTGTGCCTTTGGTTGTTAATGCAACAGGCTAGTTCCCTACCAGCATAGAGGTTTGCCCGTTTGAATTTGCGTTTAGTTGCCCGCTGGACCCTGGCGACCCTTCTGTTGGTGATTGCCCTGCTGTGGCTGGCCGACCGCATCTGGCCGCTGCCCCTGCCCAAGGACGACTTGGCGCGGGTGGTGCTGGCCGAGGATGGCACACCCTTGTGGCGGTTTGCCGATGCCAATGGGGTGTGGCGCTACCCCGTGCAAACCGGTGAAGTCTCGCCGTATTACCTGGATGCCTTGCTCACCTACGAAGACCGCTGGTTCTACCAACACCCTGGCGTAAACCCGTTGGCGTTGGTGCGCGCGACGTGGCAGAACCTGACCGGCGCGCGGGTAGTGTCGGGCGGCAGCACCTTGTCGATGCAGGTCGCCCGTTTGCTCGACCCGCATTCGCGCACGTTCCATGGCAAGTTGCGTCAGCTGTGGCGCACGGCGCAGTTGGAGTGGCACCTGTCCAAGGAAGAGATCCTTAACCTCTACCTGAACCGCGCGCCTTTTGGCGGCACGTTGCAGGGCGTGGCGGCGGCCAGTTGGGCGTACCTGGGCAAATCCCCTGCGCAATTGACCCATGCCGAAGCGGCCTTGCTCGCGGTACTGCCACAGGCGCCGAGCCGCCTGCGTCCAGATCGGCATCCGCAGCGCGCCCAGGAGGCTCGGGACAAGGTCTTGCGCCGCCTCGCCGAGTTCCAGGTATGGCCGCAATCGGCGGTCGACGAAGCCCTTGAAGAACCGCTGCTACTTGCCCCGCGTCTGGAACCGAGCCTGGCGCCCTTGCTCGCTCGCCGCCTGAACCGCCCCGACAGCCCGCCGCTGATCCGCACGACCGTTGACGCCACCCTGCAACGCCGCCTCGAAGATCTGTTGCTGGGCTGGCGCGCGCGGCTGCCGGAGCACACTTCGGCGGCGATCCTGGTGGTGGAAGAGGAAACCATGGCGGTGCGGGCGTACCTGGGCTCGGTGGATATCAACGACGCCAAGCGCTTTGGCCATGTGGACATGATCAGCGCGCTGCGCTCGCCGGGCTCGACGTTGAAACCCTTTCTGTATGGCATGGCCCTGGATGATGGGTTGATTCACTCCGAATCGCTGTTGCAGGACGTGCCCCGGCGGTATGGCGATTATCGGCCAGGCAACTTCTCCATGGGGTTTACCGGCGCGGTGCCGGCGAGTACTGCGTTGTCCAGCTCCCTTAACCTGCCGGCGGTGCAGTTGCTGGAAGCGTACGGGCCCAAGCGGTTTGCCGCCGAGATGCGCATCGGCGGTGTGCCCTTGGCATTGCCCGCGCTGGCCGAGCCGAACCTGGCGCTGATCCTGGGCGGCGCGGGCAGCCGTCTGGAAGATCTGGTGGGCGGTTACAGCGCCTTCGCCCGGGACGGCAAGAGCGCCTCTATCCGACTGCAGCCGGACGACGCGCTGAGAGAGCGGCCAATGCTGTCGCCGGGCTCTGCCTGGATTGTGCGGCGCATCCTCAGTGGGCAAGCGCGGCCGGATCGCGACCCGCGTGCCGAGTTGGTGCAGCGCCCGGTGCTCGCCTGGAAAACCGGCACCAGCTACGGCTTTCGCGATGCCTGGGCGATTGGCGTGGGGCCGCGTTACCTGATTGGCGTGTGGATCGGCCGACCGGACGGCACGCCCGTGCCGGGCCAGTTCGGCTTGGCGTCAGCGGCGCCACTGATGTTGCAGGTGCACGACGTGTTGACCAATCGCGACAGCCAGCGCGGCATCAGCGCGCCAGTCAAACCGGTGCCGGCCAACGTCGGCGTGGCGGCGATCTGTTGGCCGCTGGGCCAGCCCATGAGCCGCAGCGATCCCAATTGCCGCCGCCAACGCTTCGCCTGGACCCTGGACAACACCACGCCGCCGACCTTGCAGGCGTTGGATCAACCGCTGAGTGTGGGGTTGATGGAAAGCGTCTGGGTCAATGCCAAGGGCTTGCGGGTCGATGCTCATTGCCCCGGCGCAGTCGCCAAGCCTATCGCCCTTTGGCCAGCACCGCTGGAACCTTGGCTGCCAAGGGCCGAACGCCGTGAAGCACGCATCCCAGCCGCCGACGCGGATTGCCCGCCGCCGGCGCTGGCCGCGTCTTCACCGTTGTCCATCGTCGGCGTGCGTGAAGGCGACCAATTGCGCCTGCCCGCCGCCAGCCAACAAGCCCTGCGTCTTAAAATCTCCGCCTTGGGCGGCAGTGGTCGACGGTGGTGGTTCCTTAATGGCGCGCCGTTGGGCGACAGCGCCAATCAGGACTTTATCAATGCCAGTTTCGAGCGACTGGGCCGCTATCAATTAAGCGTGCTCGATGAGGCGGGGCAGACGGCCAGGATTGAGTTCAGCGTGGTGGATTAACTTGCCTTCTCTGAATTTCCGCCGGAAGCTACACACCTTCAGGAGCCCCTCCCATGAACCTCGAACACCTCACCGAACGTCTTCACCGCATCCGCGATACCAACGACTGGAAGCAGTTCCACAGCCCTAAAAACCTGGCCATGGCTGCCAGCGTGGAAATGGCCGAGCTGGTGGAAATCTTCCAATGGCTGACCGAAGACCAATCTCGCCAGTTACCCGCTGACAAACTCGCCCACGCCGGCCAGGAAGTCGGCGATATCGTGCTGTACCTGCTGCTGTTGTGCAGTGAGCTGGGCCTGGACATGAATGAGGTGGTGCGCGCCAAACTGGCTGACAGCGAACGGCGGTTTGCCCATGAGTGATCGTCATTTCGACCAGTTGGCTACACGCTTTGCCGAGAAAATCTACGGCGGTGCCAAAGGCGCAATCCGCCTGGCGGTGCTTCAGGCCGACCTGGCCGAAGCCCTGCCGGAACGCCCGTTGCGCGTGCTGGATATCGGTGCAGGCCTGGGGCATATGTCGCTGTGGCTGGCCGAGCGCGGCCACCTGGTGACCCTGGCCGAACCCGCCGAGCCGATGCTTGAGGGTGCGCGCCAACGCTTCGCCGAGGCCGGGCAAACGGCGACCTTTATCCAGGCGCCCTGGCAAGACCTGCTTGGCCAGCTCACCGAACCTTACGATCTGGTGCTGTGTCACGCGGTGCTGGAATGGCTGGCCGAACCCCATGCGATCCTGCCGGTGCTGCACCAGCTGACCGTGCCCGGTGGCTGGCTGTCCCTGGCGTTTTACAACCGTGATGCGCTGATTTATCGCAACCTGCTCAAAGGCCACTTCCGCAAAATGCGCAAGAACGACATGGCCGGCGAAAAGCAGAGCCTGACCCCGCAACAGCCCCTCGACCCCCGCGAATTAGCGGCGCAACTCGACGGGCTTTGGCAGGTCGAAAGCCAAAGTGGCGTGCGGGTTTTTCACGACTATATGCCGGTGGAATTCCAGGCCCGCGCGGATTTACAGGACCTTGTAGAGATGGAACTCGCTCACCGTCGTCACCCAAGCTTTGCCGGACTTGGGCGTTATTTGCACTGGATCTGCCGTCCGGTTTAAGCGGCCCAGCCTGCGGAGGTCGAAATGCGTCGTCTCTGTTTGATTTTGTTATCCCTTGGGCTGGGCGCGTGCTCCAGCCCTAACCCTTATGTGGCGGCTTCTGCGCCCATGCCACCGGCGCCGGCCCAGGCAGCCACTACGTTCGATGCCAGTGCGTACCCTGCGCCGGTACGCGACTACGGGGCCTACCGTAATTGGGCCTGGCGCAACGGCCAACTGCCGGCGGGCTCGGCATGGGCCGATTCGGCGCAGATTGCCGAAGCCGTCAGCGGCGCCCTCGACCAGCGTGGCCTGCGCCCTTTGCACGACAACCGGGCGCCCGACCTGCTGGTCAGCGCAGATGTGCGCCTTGAGAAGCGTCTCAAGCAAGTCCAGGACGATTATGGCTACGGTTACGGCGGCTATAACCGCTACGGCAATGGCTATGGCATGTACAACTCGGCGCCGATCGTGCGCACCTACGAGGTGACGGTTGCGGTGGTGCGGGTCAACCTGTTTGATGCCCGCAGCGGTCAGCCCGTGTGGAGCACCAGTGCCGAAACTGCCAGCCAGGGCAGCCTCAGCGAACGTGCTGACGCTTTGCGCCAGGCCGTGCAAAAGGCCATGACCGCTTACCCGCCCAGTTAACCGCTATTCTCATTTCAAGCGCAGTTCGCTCTTTGGAGAAAACCATGTTTCGTCGCATCGCTATGCTCGCTTTTGTCGTGCTGCTGGGCGGTTGCCAGACCAACCAGGTCAACCACGATTTTGACGCCAGCCGAGACTTCGGCGCCTACCGCAACTGGGCCTGGAAAGATCCGGCCCTGCAATACCGCCCAGATGATCCACGGATCAAGAGTGACCTCACCGAACAACGCATCCGCCAGGCGGTAGGCGAGCAACTCGACCAACGGGGCCTGCGCCCAGCCGCAGCGGGCACCAAGGCTGACCTGATCGTTCAGGCCTACCTGATCGTCGAAGACCGCCAGCAACAAGTCACCACCAATTACGGCGGCGGCTGGGGCGGCCCGTGGAACGGCTACTGGGGTGGGCCGATGTACAACGAAACGCGCAACATCACCTACAAAGTGGCGACCATCCAGATCGACCTGCTCGATGGCAAGGACGGCAAACTGGTATGGCGCGGCAGTGATGAGCAGATGATGGGCAGCACGCCCAACCCACAGGACCGCAACAACGCGATCCGCACGACGGTGACGCACATCCTCTCCAGCTATCCGCCGCACTGACTTCAGCCGCCGCGATTTGTGGCGCTTGGCCAGCGCACATTCCAAGCCTTGTCTACACTCCACAGCACCTACGGAGAGTAAGCGCTAAGGAGTGCTCGATGTCTCCCGGACTTCGTTGCAGGCAGCGTGGTGCGATCGGCTTGATGGCGGCCTTGACGCTCGGTTTGGCGTTGGTCTTCTTACTGCTGGTGGTCGACAGCGGGCGGCTCTATCTCGAAAAGCGCAAGTTGCAAGGCATTGCCGACATGGCCGCGCTGGAAGCGGTCCAGCGCAATGGCGATTGCCTGGCCGCGAACAACAACACCGCCACCACCTATGCCGGCGCCAGTGCGGTGCGCAACGGCTACATCATTCCCCCCGCCAATGCACTGGACGTGCGCTGTGGTTCGTTGACCACGGCGGCTTCGAATCTACGGGTGTTTTCCGCAGATGCCACCAAGCGCGATGCGATTCAAGTGATCGCCTCGCGCCCGGTGTTGACCAGTGTCGCCGGTGGTATCTGGTCGATGTTCAATGGCGGCGCCTACAGCCTGACCACCCTGTTGACGGCCAAGGCCGTGGCCGCGCCGAAGATTTTGCCGCCCCAGGCGCAATTGACGATCAAGTCCACGTTGGTGACGGTCAACTCCACCGATTCCGCCGCGCTGAACCTGCTGTTCGGCAAGTTGTTGGGCGGTAACCTGTCGCTCGATGTGGCCGGTTGGCAGGGGTTGGTGGACACCAATCTCAACCTGTTGAGTTACCTGAACCAGTTGGCACTGAACGTGGGCGTCCAGGCGGGCAATTACGACGAGTTGCTGGCCAAGAACCTCAAGCTCGGTCAACTGATCGATGCGGCGGTAACCGTGCTTCAAGCCGGGTCGGGTACCGCGACGGTGGCCGCCTCAGGGCTTACGAAGATCAATGCATTGGTGGGCAATCTCGACGTGACGCTGGGCAGCCTGTTGCAATTGCAGACAGGGGCTGTGTCCGCCGGGCTTAACACCACGTTGAACGCGTTCCAGCTGGCTGAGGCTTTTGTGCAATTGGCCAACAAGAAGAACGGGGTGGTGGCTGCGGTGCCTGTGACCATTCCCGGTGTGACGGCGAATCTCAAGCTCAAGGTCATTGAGCCGCCCATACTGTCCGCGATCGGTGACCCCACCTATGCCAAGAATAAAACCGATGCGAGTACGCGGATTTATGTGCGCACGGCGCAGGTAAGCCTGGGGCTGACAGTGACGCTGCCGGTACTCAACATCCCTGCGGTGAATCTGGTTGTGAACGGCTTGGTCGCTCCGCTTACGGACGTGCTGAACAATTTGCTCAGCCTGAACCTGGCCGGGACTGTCAGTTCGCTGCTGTGTGCCGTGGGAGGCGTTCCTTGTCAGACCACAGACTTGAGGCTGCTGTCTTCCGCCACTAACCCGCCGGTTCCCAGTGTGGATGTGATTCTTGAGCTGGGCATTGCTGAAAGCTATGTCACAGGGTTTACCTGCGCGAGTGACGCGACCAAAACGCTGACCACCCAAACCAATGCGTCGGTGGTGAGCATCAAAGTCGGCCAGAGCCCTACCCTGATCGATTCACTGGGAGCCAGCCCGCCGCTGGCGGCCGTGCCACCGCTGCCGGTGATCGATATCGGCGCGGTGACGTGCCTCAAGCCGCTGCTCGGGCTCGGGCCCACCGTCTGCGATTACCCTAATCGCAAAGCGTTTTATGGCGGGGGGGGTGGGATGCTTATCGACCCCAGCGTGGGCTCAGTGACTTCGGCGGGTGGCGCTTACACCTACAACCAGCCACCAGAGATCAAGCAGCCACCGCTCTATCATTCGCTATCGACTGCTAGCCTGGTGACGTCCCTCGGACAGGCTTTGCAAACAGGGCTGAAATTCGAGGTTTACAAGCCCACGGGGTTCAATCTGCTGGGCGGGTTATTGGCGACCAGTGCAACGCTGCTTAACGATTTGAATAGCACGCTGGGCAACGTCATCGGCACTGTCCTTAGCCCAATTGTCGACCCGCTGGTAAACGGCTTGCTGTCCACCTTGGGCATCAACCTCAACAAAGTTGAAGTCGGCGCCAACCTCAGTTGCAGACCTCACGGACAAGCGGCATTGGTGCTTTAAGCCTCCACGATCGGTAACTCCACACAAAACCTGGCGCCTTCTGCGCCATTGACGACGCTCAGCCGGCCGCCCATGTTTTCCACAATTCCGTAGCTCACCGACAACCCCAGCCCCGTGCCCACGCCAATCGGCTTGGTGGTGAAGAACGGTTCGAAAATCCGTTCCAGCAGGCGAGGGTCAATACCGCCGCCGTTGTCCTCGACCCAGATCCGCACGTGGCGGCTGTCGTGCTCGCAATGCAGTGCGATCCAAGGGCGCAGTGCCGGGTTCTGTTCGCGATTGCTCAGCAGTGCATCACGGGCGTTGACCATCAGGTTGATCAGTACTTGTTCCAACTGGTCGACGTAGCCTTTGACCTGCACGGTGAAGTCCACCGGGGTGACGCGCAGGTCCATGCCTTTGCCCTTCAAGCCTTCGCTGAGCATCGACAGCGTGCCCTCCACCGCCTGTGCCGGGTCGAAGGGCTGCTGCTCGATTTCCGAGCGGCGCCCAAACACCCGCATATGGTCCACCACCCGCGCCGCGCGCAGCACTTGGGCGTCGATGCGCTGAAGTTTTTCGGTGAGGTAATCGACGTCTGCGTTGCCGCTACTCAGGCGCTTGAGCACGTTGACGATGGCCATGCGCATCACGTTCAGCGGTTGGTTGATTTCATGCGCCAGGCCCGTGGCCATTTCGCCGAGGGTGGCCATCTTGGCGCTTTGGGTCAGCTGTTGTTGGGAGCGGCGCACTTCCGTGTTATCCCGGCCTACGGCTTGCACTTCCACCAGCGCGCCGCGCTCATCAAACACCCCGCGGTCCGACCAGACCCACCAGGCATGCTCGCGGCCAGGCAGTTCCAAGCTGATTTCGGCGGTGCTGACCGGGAACTCCGGAGTCAGTTGGTTGATGCGCTGCTCAAAGGCTTGGCGCTGCTCTACCGACAACCAATGCCCCAGGTTCATCCCCGGCAGCTGCGTGGGCAAACATTCCAGATAGTTGGCCAGCGGTGTGTTGCCGAAGGTCAGGGTCAGGTCTGGTCGGTAGCGGCAGATCATGGCCGGGGAGTCTTCCACCAGGATGCGATAGCGCTCTTCGCTCTTTTTGATCTGTTCGGCGGCCAGGGTCGCTTCGGTGACGTCCAGCCATAGCCCGACGGCCTCTACCGGTAGACCCAGTTCATCGCGCAGCAGCTTGGCTTCGTCGAGCAACCAATGGTCTACGCCGTGTTTATCGCGAACGCGGTAGCGGCTGCGCACGTTGCCTTCGCGAAGCAGTTGGCGAGTGCGCTCGAAGTAGAGGTCACGGTCATCGGGATGAATCCATTCGATAAGACTGGCCGGCGTGCATTCTTCGAGGGTGCGGCCGAGTAGAGGCAGCAGGCTGTCGCTGAAAAACAGCGGCTGCAGGGTGCCTTCGACATACCGTTGTACGTAGATGATTGCCGGTGAGCTGGCGATCAGGTTGTCCAGCCTTGCGTGAGCGGCGGCGGCTTGATGCTGCTGGTTTTTTATATCGCTGATATCCAGCATGAAGCCGATCAGCCGCCGTGTGCTTCCCACCCCTAACGCTTGGCCTTGAACGCGGTACCAAAGGGGGTTTTGTGCGGCGTCCATACGATGCAGACGTACGCTGGTGGACACCGGTTTGCTCGCTGTCTGCAAGTCTTGCAGGCGACTGGCGAGCTCCTGGCGGTCAGCGGGGTGGATCAGCATCAGCCAGTCTGTCAGGGCCATGCGCGGGGTGCTGTGGTTGGGGCTCAGGTGCTGTAACAACTGCGGTGCCAGCTGGATCTCTTCAGTGTCTGGTTGGAGTTCCCACCAACCGGTGCCCAGTAACCCCTGCAACGCTTCCAGCCGGTCAAGTTGCTGCTGATGACGCTGCTCGCGAAGGCGGCTGAGTAATGGGGCGGCGATGGCGGCGGTCAATTGGAGCCAGTCACGGTCACTGGCCTTTTCTTCGCCGCGATAAAACCCGCAAAGCAGCCAGGCGGCAACGCCATGGTCGTCACGGTAGGGCACAAGGAAGCCTGCGGCATTGTTGAAAATGCCCTGCAAGCGCGGGTGCTCGCTGTGGCCATGGTTCAGGCTCAGGTTCAAGGGGGTCTTGCCGTCGAGGCTGTCCAGCGCGGTTCCCAGGGGCTGTCCGTCGTGCCACAGGGCAGGTGCATCGTGTGCGCGATAGTGGCTGTGGATCAACCAACCCTGCTCCTGGCTATCGAGCAGGGCAATGGCGACACAGGGAATCTGCAAGCATTGCGCAATGCTTTGCAGGTTGTCTTGGAGTTCCTCGGGCAGGCGCGCCAGGCTGCAAACCCACAGTCGCTCACTGATCTGGGCACTCAGGTACTGATTCTGTTCGCGGGTTTCAGCTTGATTGCGGTGGGCAATCAAGTCGCCGATGTCGAGCAGTTGTAATACCCAGCCATCACCTTGAGGTTGAATCCAGCCTCGGGTTTGCAGGACGCGCCCCGCATGCGCCTTGAAATCCAGGTCCAGGGTTTGTCCTTGCCAGTCGCCGGGGCAGCCCTCGATCACCACGGCGCTGTGGGCATCTACATAGTCCAGCAGTGGCATCGGTTGTTGCGGGTCGGTTGTTTTCGCCAAGCGATGGCGCAGCGCGCCGTCGGTTTGCAGCACGCGACCCTGATTATCCAGATAAATGTGCAGGCCGGCGTTCGCGGGGGCGTGTGCTGGCGAAGCAGAGATACCCGGAGGGCGGCCCAGGAGTCGATCGAAAAACCTTTCCCCCGAGTTCAAAACTGCAGGCTCGCTTGGGCCGAGAGTGTCGTAGGCAAGTTGGGCACAGTGCCGAAGCCCGGCAGGACCAGGAAGGGCAGAACGCTCTTGAGGTTGTCGGAGGGGTAATTGATTCGTACGGTCAGCATCCCGGTGCCCGAATAGTCTGCTGTGACATAGGCCGGTACGAATTTGAAGGCCGGCGGCAGCCACTGCAATTGCGCCTGGGCGGCACTGATCGCGCGGGTTTTCAGCGCATCGGTGTAGCCAGGCGTCGTAGGGTCAAGCGCCACGCCGCGTCTTACACCTTCTGCCGTTGCCTGGTTGAACGATTGCAGCAGCAGTAACGGCAGGCTGTAACTGACCAAACCATAAAACACGGCAAAAAAAATCATGAATACCATCGCGAACTCAAGCGCGGCGGCACCTTTCTGTTTTCTAGGGAGGCCCTTTTTCATGACTGCGTCTACCCTGACAACCACTACCTGATATCAGCATAGAATCATTCAGCGAAAAGGGATTTTTTTTACGTGATTCATAGCCTGTTGCTGTTTGTTTGGCTGGCGTTATGCGCCGTGCAAGATATCCGTCAACGCCAGATCGCCAACCGCCTGACGTGGGGTGGGTTGCTGCTGGCATTGGTTTATTTGCTCTGGAGCGGGTCCACCTGGCTAGGGGCATCCGCTGCCGAGGGCGGATGGGCGTTTACCCTGGCGCTGCTGTTTACCTTGCCCGGTTATGCCTTAGGTCGGCTGGGCGCGGCGGATGTGAAGTTATTGGCGGCGTTGGCGTTGGCGACCAACAGCCAGTACTTGCTCGGCACGTTTGTCGGCGCAGGGCTGGCGAGCGTTGCATGGTTGTTGGTGGCGCCCAGGATGTGGCCGCTGATGAATCAAGGAGTTAGAAACGCTCTTTGTCACCTTGAGCCGCAGGCGTCAAACAAACAGCCATTTGCGCCCTTTTTGTTCGTCGGATTTGTACTCGCTTGGGCTTGGATCCCATTAGTCGTGACGTAGCCTAGTGCTATGTACATAGTAAGAAAGTACGTCTACGTTTAAGGGTGAGTTGTACGGAAAATAAGCGGTTGGAATGGAACGGTTGGTCTTTGGCTTGCCCAGGCATGGAGTCGCGCGTGAACAAGCTTACCTCTCTAGTGAAAGTGCTCGTTGTCGATGATCAACCTTTGATCGTGGAAGAGCTGTGCGAATACCTCGAAAGCAGCGGCTATCGCTGCATCCCATGCCATTCCAGCCTCCAGGCTGTAAAACGTTTCAGCGAAGACGCTGACATCGGCCTGGTGCTGTGCGACCTGCATATGCCGGAAATGGACGGTATCGAGTTGGTGCAGGCGTTGCAGCGTTTGGCCGGTAAACAGCGTGCCTTTGAATCCATCATGCTGACGGGGCGCGCCGACAAACAAGATGTCATCAAGGCCCTGCGCGCAGGAATCGCGGACTATTATCAAAAACCGATCAATCTCCCCGAGTTGCTGGAAGGGTTGCAACGTCAGGAGGCAGTGCTGCAGGAACGGCATAAAAGCCTTGAGCTGGGGCACCTGAACCAGAAGCTGCAATACCTGTCGGCGTCCATCGATGACCTTTATCACGATCTCGACAAGGTGCGTAGCAACCCTCAATCCTCCATCAGCGCCACTGAGGCGCAGGGGGAGGGTGAAGCACTTGATGTTGAGATGCCGGTTATTTTCAAACAGTTGTCACCGCGTCAATTGGACGTTGCACGGCTGGTGGGCAAGGGGCAGACCAACTACCAGATTGCCTGTGAGCTGGGCATCACTGAAAACACGGTGAAGCTCTACGTTTCCCAGGTGTTGCGCCTCACCCACATGCATAACCGCACGCAGTTGGCGCTGGCGCTGTCACCGAGCAATTCGGCGATACGCCAGCGGGTGACCGCCCACTAGTTGCTACCGCTCGGCGAGGTACCGCCTTGTTTCTGATCGTAGTACTCAGGAATAGGGTGCTTGTAGCTCTCTATCAGGCGCAGCATGGCGCCCTCGCGTTCAGCGGGGGTCGCCTTCTGCGGCTTGGACGACGCCAGTTGGCCGCTGACCTGCAGCTGTAGCCAGCCTTCGGTCTGTTTCTGTTGAGGCGAAGACGGGCCGGGCTCAATGGCCATGGCGGTCAGGGGCAGCGTTGCCAGCAGCAGGTTGGCGAGCAATGCGAGTTTCATCTGGATTCTCCCTGATTGACTGACTTGATAGGCGCCTGCAAGGCATCTCTGACAGCCGCTATTTGATCCTTGGCGGGCGACGCAGGCGAACGCTTGAGTTGCTGCGCCCGGGCCTGGGCCTGGCTGACTTGAACGGGGCTCAACCCCATGCGACTGACCACTTGCGCGGCCTGCCCCCAGTTGTCCTGGTAGATCAGCAGGGTCACCAGGTTAATGGCGGCCAACTGATTGCTCTGGTTGAGCTCCATGGCGGTGAGGAACTCGAAACGTGCATCGTCCATACGCAGTTGGTTGAGGTAGACCACCCCCAAGTCATTGCGGATTTTTTCATCTGTAGGCGAGAGCTGGGCGGCCCGTTGCAAATGGGCCAGTGCTTTACCGTTGTCGCCCTTGGCGACGGCGAGTTGCCCGAGTCCATGTTCGCCTTCAGCCGACAAGCATGTACCCAGCAGGGTTTTGTACAACGGCTCTGCGTCGTTGCGCCCTAACAGCCGGTAGACCTTTGCTTTGCGCAGGCGTACTTGAGGCAAGGAGTCCGGCAGATTTTGCAAATTGGCCAGGCTGGCGTGCAGCTTGCCGTCGTTGGCCATGTCGTCGGCGAGGTTCAGCGAAAGCTCCTGGTCGGCGCTGGGCTTGGAGCAACTGCCGTTAGCGGCGAACCCGGACCAAGGCGTCTGGCCCAGGTTCGCGCAGCCGCTCATGAGCAACAAACTGCACGCGGCAATCAGTGTTTTCATCGGTTGTCCTTTCAAGGCCCCATGGCCTTCGAGATGGCGATAAAGCCGGGACCGGCCAGTACGATCAGTAACGCCGGAAACAGAAAGACCATCATGACCACGGACATCTTGGCTGACATCTTGGAAATGTATTCCTGCATGCGCGTCAGGCGCCGGTCGTCCAGCAGTTGCTTGAGTGCCTGCAGCGACTTCATGGCGCCGCCGCCCTGATGCAGCAGCTGTTGCAGAATCGTGCAGGTGTCGCTGAACTCATCGACGCTCAGCATCAGGCTGGTTTTGTTCAACTCTTCGCCAAGCTCCAGGCCCGAGTCCACCCTGGCCAGCACAATGCGCAATTCCGAAGTGAGTACCGGCAGCAGCTTTTGCGCTTCTTGGGACATCACGCGCAAGGTTTGCTCAACGGCCATGCCGGATTCAAACAGGATGCGCAGCAGCGGAATGAAGGTCGAGATTTCCTGGGTGATCTGCTCCTGGCGCCGTTTGGCCAGCGACGCGAGCACGCGCTTGGGCAGCAGGTAACCGGTGGCCAGCCCGAGGAAGGGCGCTAGCCAAACGGGGTCCGCATCAGGGAAAAACACGCTTTGTATCAGCAGCGTCAGGCCCAGCAGTACCAGTGGCGCGCCCACTTGGCAGGCGGCGAACATCGAGCGCTGCCCGGCCTTGCGCCAGCCAATACGGTTGAGCAGGGTTTGGGTTTCGTTGTCGAGGCTGATGGTGCGTTGGCCAATCCGGGTGTTGCCCAGCGTGCGCAACCATCGGCCTATCTTGTCTTCACGTTCGGTCTCGCCCTGCAGCCGAGAGGTGACCACGCGCTGTTGACGACGGTGAGCCAGGACGTTACCGACCAGCAGTAACGTCGCTGCGAAAAACAATACTGCGCTGATCAACATGGCCATGTCAGACGCTCCTCAGCATGCGCCACAGGGCGATGCAACCGAACACCTGCATGGCGAAGGCACCAATTAACATCCACCTGCCGCTGTCATCGGCCCACATACCCACCAGATACGTTGGGTTGGTCACCAGGAAGTAACCGGCCACGCTGATCGGCAGCAATGCCAGCACCACGGCGGTCACGCGAGTCTCCCCCGTCATCGCCCTGAGTTGGCGAGCGCCCTGGTCCCGTTCGCGGATCATTTTGATCAGATTTTCCAGCAACTCGCTGGCGTTGCCGCCATAGCGATGATTGACCTTCAACCCCAGGGCAAAGAGGCGCAGCTCATCCTGTTCGTAAAACTCGGCAAAGTCGTGCACCGCATCCGGCAGGCTGACCCCGAGGATGACATTGCGCTTGATGCGTCCCATGGACTTCTTCAGCGGGTCATCACTGGCTTCAATGCCACCCAGCACGGCGTCCGCCAGCGTGCGGCCGGATTTGAGGCTGCGTACGGCGTGATCGAGCAACTGAGGCAACTGCTCAATCATCCGGCGCAAACGGCGTTGATAGCGCAGGGCCAGGTAGAACCGCAGGATCAGGGGCGGCAGTACGACCATCGTCAGCAAGCCCAGCCATTCGGCAGCCAGGAAACCGAGCGCCACGCCAAAGCCCCAAAGCATGAGCCATAGCCCCAGGCGTTCGGTGGGCTTGCCCAGACCGGCACGAATGAACATACGTTCAAGGCTGGTCACGACGGCCTTGTCATTCACTGCCTTAGGTTGGCCCTGGCCCAGTCGCTCCATCACACGCTCGGCCTGTGCCTGGCGCAAGCCACTGCGCATCATGTGCGTCGCCAGCAACAGCATGCCCAGAGAGATCAATGCGAGCAGGATCGGACCGATCATCAGGCGGCTCCTACAACGGCAGCGGGATTTCGCGGCGCAGTTTGTCGCCGGCGGGGTTGATGGCTTCGCGCAGGAAACCGAAGCCGGTGCGCTTGTCATGCCGGAACAGCGTGTTGGTGACGTACACGTCATCACGCACGCCCACGACTTCCACCACTTCACTGACGCAACGGCGACCGTCGGGCAAACGCGTCAGTTGGATCACCACATCCAGTGCCGCGCAGATCATCTGGCGCAGGGTTTTCTCCGCGACCACGCGGCCGGTGAGTCCAACCAGCGTCTCCAGGCGCAGCAGCGCATCCTGTGCGTTGTTGGCGTGCACGGTGCTCATCGACCCGTCGTGGCCGGTGTTCATCGCCGTGAGTACATCGAGCACTTCCACGCCACGAATCTCCCCCAGAATGATGCGGTCCGGGCGCATCCGCAGGGCGTTGCGAATCAGGTCGCTGGCCTTCACTTCGCCGTGCCCTTCGGCATTCGGCGGGCGGGTTTCCAGGCGTACTACGTGGGGGTGGCCCAGTTGCAGTTCGGCCACATCTTCGATGGTGACGAGCCGCTCATGGGGGTTGATCAGTTGGCTCAGAATGTTCAGCAGCGTGGTTTTACCGGTGCCGGTACCGCCGCTGATCAAGATGTTGCAGCGCTTGCCCACGGCCTCTTGGAAGAACTCGAAAATCAGTTGATCGATGGTCTGCATGGCCATCAGGTCGCTGCTTTTGAGCATGTCCTTGCGAAACTTTCGGATCGACAGGCAGGGCCCGTCCAGGGCAATCGGAGGAATGATCGCATTGACCCGACTCCCGTCCGGCAACCGCGCATCGACCATGGGTGACGACTCATCCAGTCGTCGCCCCAAGGGTGCGAGGATGCGTTGCATGACCCGCTCCACATGGTGGTCGTCGATAAAACGCAGGTCGCTTTGGTGCAGCAGGCCGTCGCGTTCGACGAACACTCGGTGGGGGCCGTTGACCAGGATTTCAGTAACGGATGTATCGCGCAGCAGCACCTCAAGCGGCCCGAAACCGGTGAGTTCGTCGACGATTTCTTCTGCCAGGCGCTCCATTTCATAGCGGGAGATCGCCAGGTGCATGCGGGTGATGTACTCGGCGACTTTATCCATCACAAATTGCGCCAAAGATTGGCGCGTGCCTTCCAACAGGTTTTTCCCCGACTCCTCTATGGCATCGATGATGTAGCGGTGCAGGACCAGTTTGAGGCCGTCGTGATCGGTGTTGTCGACGGTGCCGCGTAAGGGCGAACCGAACAGTTTATCGCTGCTCATTTCGTACTCCAGAGACGGGTAAGCCAGTTGGCCGGTGGTTTCTCAAGGCCTTCGGAGCGTTTGGCCAGGCGCTCGCCAAGGGTGCGCAGGCCTTGGGTGAGCGGCTCGCGGGGCGATAACGCAAATAAGGTCTGGCCCTGATTTTTGGCATTCAGGCGGATTTCCGCGCTCAGGGGCAGCACGGCAATCACTTCCAGGCCGAAGGTCTTGCCCAGCGCTTCGGCCTCCGGTGCGGCGCCTTTGATATAGCGGTCGACCAGCAGACGGCCGTGCTCCAGTTTCATGCCTTTTTCACGCCATCGATTGAGCACCGCCAGGTTGCGTCGGCAGTCGAGCACGCTTTGATCGGTGCACCACAGCAACTTGTCGCAATGGCTGACGAAGGTGCGCAGCGCTTCGCTGTCCGGCTGGCCGGTAAGGTTTACGACAATGTGCTGGAAGTGTTGGCGCAGGGCGCTGAGCAGCATGTACAGCTCGGCAGCGCTGGTTTGCTCCAGCGATTCGTCGCCGTCGGTGTAGGCCAGAATGCGCAGACCAGCCTCGGCCGAGGTAAAGGCGCTGTTGATCAAGGTGGCATCCAGGCGTCGTAAGTGGCGCAGGGCATCACCGAAGTGAAACGAGCTTTCCAGGCCCAACAGCGCCAGGCTGTCGCCCCGAGGCAGTCCCAAATCCAGTACCAGGGTTTGCTGCCCGCTTTTTTGCACCACTTGCGCCAGGTGGGTGGCCAGTAATGCGCCGTCGGTACCGCATTGGGTGCCATAGAGCACCGTCAGGCCACCCAGGTGAGTGGTGTGGCTGACCGTCGGCAGGCGCTTGCTCAGGCGTCGAACCAGGCCGGCCACTTCACTGGAACGCGAGCCATAGGCGACAAAGTCGCGGGCGCCGGCCCGCATGGCATTGAGCACGAGTTGATTGTCCATGCCGTCGCCCAGCGCGACGATGGCCAACATGGGTTTGGCCTCCAGTGCCCCTTCAATCAGGGCACATTGCGTGGTGACGTTTTCACGGTCCAGGCCGATGAAGACCAGGTTGGCGAAGGTCACGTCGACCAGTGCCAGCAGTTCGTCCAGACTGCCGCCGCCGGCACTGACCACTTGGCCCAACGGTGCAAGCGCGCCCTGAAGCCACTCCAGATCGGTGCTGTTACGCGTTATTGCCAGAAACGTTTGGCTCAGGCTTTCGCTCATTGGGACAGCCCCGTGCGACGGTCGAAGTTGCCATTTTCAAGGAAAAACAGGCGGTACCAATTAGGGTCGTAGCTGCGCAGCTTTTCGCCGGGCAGCGACGGCAACTGCGCATCGGCCGCCAGGGGTTGTACGAGGTGGGGTGTGACGATCATCAGCAACTCTTTTTCCTCGCGGCTGATGTTGGAATCGCGGAAGAACGCACCCAGGATCGGGATGTCGCCCAGGCCGGGAAATTTGTTGATGGTGGAACGGTTGTTGGTACTGATCAGGCCACTGATGACGAAGCTTTCGCCATCGGCCAGGGACACGCTGGTGTCGGTGCGACGCACAGTGAGTGCGGGTACCTGAATGCCCTGGATCTGCACGGCGTTGCTGTAGTCCAGTTCGCTGACCTCCGGTGCGACCTTGAGGGTGATGCGGTTTCGATCGACCACGGTGGGGGTCAGGGTCAACCGAATACCAAACTCCTTGTACTCGATGGAGATGGTGTCGCTGCCGGCGCTGGGCACCGGCACAGGCACTTCGCCCCCGGCCAGGAACGTTGCGCTTTGCCCGCTCAGGGCGACCAGGCTGGGTCGCGCCAAGGTGTAGGCAAAACCGCTGCTTTCCAAGGCATTGATCATCGCCGACACGCGCCCGCCGCCGAAGCCGATATTGAAGTTGGAGGCGCTCACCGGCAGGGCCAAGGTGTTTGCGCTGGGCACCGCGAGGTTGGGGCTGCCGATCAGGAAGTTTTTGCCAATCCCCAGGATCGAGGTGCTCGCCTCCTTGAGCTTGGTGCGACTGACTTCGACGAAGCGGATATCGGTCTGTACCTGGCTCGGCAGCAACGGGTCGTCCGAGGGGGACAGCGACAAGCTGGTCAACGCTGAAGTGGCTTTGCCTTTGACGAACACCATGCTCTGGCGTGGGGTGTTAGAGCACGCGGTCCAGATCATAAGGCTGGTGGCGCCTTGGGAGATGCCAGTCAGCAGGAACGCCTGGTTGCCGTTGACTTGAACGTCGGCGATTTTGGGGTCGCCGACCGCCAGGCGGGTAATGGCAACCGGGGATTGCATAGCTTGTTGCATGCCTTCACCGACTTCGAGCGTCGCAGGAAGCTTGCCCAGGCTCGCGCAGTTGCCCGGTGCTGCCTGTGCGATCGCGATGGGCAGCGTCAGGGTGACGAGGGCCCAGAACGCTCGTGAAAAAAACCTCAGGGAACGACTGCTCATTCAAGGCATCCTTAGCGCTATCTGGGCGTTTGTTGAGTAACCTGGTTGCCGCGTATCACCTCGACACCCGAGCGACGTGGAGCGCTGGTGGTGGCCGATGGGCTGAAGTTGCTGGTGGGTGGTGCAGTAAAGGCCAACTGATTGAACTGGTAGAGGTCGCGCTTGGCGTTGTCGAGGTTTGCCGCTGATTCATTGGTGCCCGACCAGTACTGGCTCAAGCGTTGTTCGTCAGCGCTGCGTAGGGCCAGGCGCATTGCACCGGCTTGCGTGGCAAGCACCAACCGACTCATCAGTTGTTCTGGAACGGCCAGCAACACGGTGCGCGCACTGGCACGGCTCTGTTGTTGCTTGGCTTTGTCTTCGGCCGTTGTTGCTACAGGGGAGCCGGGTTTACCGTCATTGGTCAGCCCGAGTTGGTCACCCACTCCAAGCAGGCGAAGTGCGGGGACTACGGTTTGCGCCGAGGGTTGCGGGTTACCGTTTTCCTGGCGCAGGTACAGCATCACGTCAACATAATCACCCGGGTTCAATTGCCCAGCGGCGCCGGTTACTTCATCCACGGCAACGGCCAGCGCGCGTTCGTCAGAGCGGATCATCCGGGCGAGGCTTCCGCCAGCCTCGAAGCTTTGTTCGGTCAGCCAGGTTCCTGCTTCCAGGCTGCGCCAAGGCGTGCGTCCGATGGCTTGCTCCAGCGTGGTGAGGCTGCCAGCCGGTGCAGTGCGCAGTTTTTCCAGGGTCAGGTCGGCGGCGGTGAGGGCGACGAAGGGCGGCACGTCGTGGGCCAGAACCACCACGGATTGACGTGTCGGGTCTTCGACGGGGGCCACTGAAGAGGGGGGCGCAACGGGCTGAGCAACCACGGCGGCCGCCGGTTCCGGACGGCTCAACACGAGGCCCCAATAACCGGCAATCAGCGCTCCCAACAAGAGCAACCCGGCCAGAATCATACTGATGCGACTGCTCATAAAGGCTCTCCCTTTCCCACTGCAGAACCTGCTGTCTGGTCCATCCAGCACTGCGCAATCAGTTCACTATCAAGGTCTAACTATTTCGCTATTTGAAGGTAGTTCAGCTAGGACGAAATGCCATTACTCCTTGGAAAATTTCTCTTCATTAGTGGGAAATAAGGTTCTTCAGGCGTCATCGATTTGGCTACTACTTTGTGATTAGTCGCTTATTACAGTTGTTGGGAGTGGATTTGCCGACAATGCTCTAATGGCACAGCGAGATCATGCTGTAGCCCAGCTACATCAGCGCCCGGAGCGCAAAGGAGAAGTCAAATGTTCCTTGACGTCATTCGCAAGGTGTTTATCAAAATCCAGATTTTGTCTTACGGAAGAGAGGGGGCCTCCGGTATCGAATATGCAATTGTCGCGGCGATGTGTGCAGCGGTGATCGGGCTGTTCATGACGCCCATCAGCACTAAAGTGAAAGCCATTTTTACATCGATTCAGACCGGTATCGGCACTTGAGCTTTTAACCCTTGTTGGAGAGTCGCATGTCAGCAATTGGCAAGGTGTTCTTAAAGCTTCAACTGATGGTCTGCGCCAGGGATGGCGCTTCCGGTATTGAGTACGCCATTGTGGCTGCCATGTGTGCAGCTGTGATCGGTATCTTCATGACGCCCATCAGCGACAGAGTCACTGCGCTGTTCAAGTTGGTCGAAGCCAGTATCTTGTCCACTTGATCAATGACGCGATACGACTACCCTGAGTGCACGTTTAGTATCAGGATCCTTACATGAGCCCCATGTCGTCCCCCCGGCAACAAATCCTGTTAGTGGACGACGAAGAGGACGCGCTGATCGAGCTCGCCGAATCCCTCGGAAACGAGGGGTTCGTGTGCTTTACGGCAACATCCGTCACCTTCGCCCTGCAAGAGTTGACACTTCACCCCGATATCGCGTTGGTCATCACCGACCTGCGCATGCCCGAGGAAAGCGGTATCTCCTTGATCAAGCGCCTGCGCGAACACACCTCACGCTCGCACCTGCCGGTGATTGTGATGTCCGGTCATGCCGAAATGGATGACGTCAGCGACATGCTGCGCCTGCAGGTCCTGGATCTGTTTCGCAAGCCGATTTACCTGGTGCGGTTGATTGATACGTTGGACAGCTTGTTTCCTCTCAGCAAACGGTAGGGCTTTTGGGGACTGCTGCGCAGTCGAACACGAGCAAGCCCGCTCGCCACAACAAGCCCTCTTACCACAGCAAACTCGTCTGCCGCAGAACCCCGCTCAGCCTAAACTGAGCGCTGTAGGCCTTGTCAGAGTTGATAGCTGAAACTCAACGTATACCGCGGCTGGCGGTTGAGGCTGTCGAGGGCCTCGTCCGACATCGGCTTGGCCGCTTCGAGCGCGATGTTGTAATACTTCGCGTCGCCAAAGCGCAGGCCCACGGCGGCTGAAGACAGGTTGTTGCCTTTGATGGGCTGGTCGTTGAACCAGGTCTTGGCACGGTCGAATACGATGTAGGGTTGCAGGATTCTTACCCACTCGCCGGCACGGTTGTAGCTGTAGTTGATCTCATAGGCCATGCCCCAGCCTTTGTCGCCCGAGCCTTGATCATCGGGGTAGCCACGACCGAAGTTCTGCCCGCCGAAGGTGGCGCGCTCGCTGTCGGGCAAGGTGTCGTCACTCCAATAGAGCGCTCCTGACAGCACGCCCTGAACGTTGCCGAACAGCTTGTTGCTTTGCACGCCCGACAGGCGCAGGCGGAAGAAGTCCAAGTCAGGTTTGAGGCCTTCGAGGTCGCTGCGTGTCTTGGCGCCCATGCCGTCGATGCCTTGGTACAGCCCCGCGCTGAGGATGCGCAGTTGGTCGGCGTCGGCCTTGCGCCAGTCGCCTTCGAACGCCACGGCGCGCAGGTTGGTTTCGATGTCGAAGCGCTGGGGGAATCCCACCAGTTGATAGCGGGTTTTCTGGTCGACCCCATAGAACCGCGTGCCCAGGGTCAACGACTCGGTGGGCGAGGCGATCAGCGGGTGACTCAGGCCAATGGAGAATCGGTCGATTGCCTGATGGGGCTTGAGTTCGAAGCCGCCGCCCAGTTGCAGGTTGGTGCCGGGGTCGGCGCGATAGCGTTCACCGGATAGCACCAGTTGGGTGCCCTCGGCATTGACGAATTGGCTGTAGGCGGCGCGGTAGTAGTGTTCTTTGTCGTTGCCCGGTGGGAACAGGCCGCTCACGCTCAGTTGTTCACCCATGGCGGTCTGGGAATTGCTGGTGGCGGTTAACAAGGCTTGCGTGCCGCCACGACTGGCTTGGTTGAGGCTCATGCTGGTGGTGAAAGGCTTGCGGCTGGCAGTGATCTGCATGTGGGTGCCGCCGTCGGTGGTGCCAGGTGGCGGCACTTGCGCTTGCAAGGTGACGCCGGGGATCGCGCCCATGAGTGTGGTGTAGCGCTCGAAGGTTTTACGGGTCAGTGGGCGCTCGGCCTTGAGTTTGTCGGCGAGCTTTTCGACGTAGGACGATACTGAGCCAATATCGCCTTGTACTTGGTAATCGCGGATATAACCCTCCACCAGAATGACGTGCACCAGGCCGTCATCGAAGCGTTGCTCCGGCAGGAACGCATAGGACAGCAGGTAGCCGTCTGCCTGGTAGCGCCGGGTGATGCTGCGTGTCGCCTCGATCAATTGGGCCAGGTTGGTTTCGTGGCCGATCAAGGGCTCGAACGCCAGGGCAACGTCGTTGAGCGGGTAGACCGTGCCGCCGTCGATCTGCAGTTTGCGAATGGTCACCTTGGTGTCCATCAGCAACGGTTGCGCCTCACTCGCCGCGGGGGTGGGCAGCTGCGTTTGCGGGGTGTTCGGGCGGTAGGCATCGGCGGGCAGATTGGGCACCGGCAGGTTGCGGATGGTGTCGTTGCTATTGAGGAAGCTGGGCAGGGTATCGGCGTGGGCGTAAGCACTGAGGGTGAGCAATAACAACGGTGTCAAAGCGCGCATAGGACACTCCATGGTCAAAGCAGCAGCGTTTCGCAGGTGCCCGCCGGGCTCTGAAGGCGCGGTTCGGGTGTTTTTCAGGGGCCGTTCAGTGGCCCTAAAAAAAGACGAGAGATTTATTAGATCTCTCGTCTCAACCAAGCGTAGGCGCTGTAGGTGAGGCCGTCTAATCGGCCAGGTGCAATTCTATTTTTTGCCGGTGAGGCCACCGAGCAACCCCCCCAGGCCACCGCTGGTGCTGGCCCCGGCACTGCCACTGGCGCCGGCAGATGCGCTGCCGCCCAGGTTCAAGCCGCCGCCGAGCAACCCGCCGCCGCTGGTACCGCCGGTGACCAGGCCACCCACCGACGCCACGGTGCCGCCGACAGCGCTCACGGTGCCGCCCAGGGCGTTGGTGACCGGGTTGGCATTGGCGCCGCTGATTTTGCCGCCCAGGCTGTTGACGGCGCCGCCGACGTTAGTCACCAGGCCATTGACTGGCGCGCCCAGGCCGGTGGCGTTGCCGACGTTTTGGGTCAGGCTGGCGATGCCACTGGTGGCAGGGTTAAGTGCGCTGCCGAGGTTGGTGGTCACCGCCATGATCGGAGCGCCCGCGGCGGTGTTTGGAGTGCCGCTGCCGCCCAGCAAGGTGCCCAGAGATGCCACCGTGCCGCCGGCGCTGGCGCCGGTGACGCCAGCAGCGCTCACCACGCCATTGGTATTGCCGGCGTTGAGGCCGTTGCCGGCGCCGGCGATGACACCACCGATCAGTTCCGGCAGACCGAGTTTGACGCCACTGCCGCTACCGCCGCCGTTGCCGGTGGCTGGGTCGACATAGCCGCTTGCGGTGCCGACCACGGTGCCGACGCCATTGAGCAGGTTACCCACGGCGCCGGTCACAGGGTTACCGGTGCCGCCAGCGCCGGCGACTTTATCGCCGAGGCCATCGACGGTGCTGCCGACTTTATCCAGCAGGCCGCCGACCGGGCTGTCCAGGCCCGTTGCGTTGCCAACTTTGCCGGTGGTTTTTTCCACCAGCGAGACGACCGGCACCAGCACTCGGGCGCCCACGGCATTTGTCACATTGCCCAGCGGGCCGGTGGTGCTGGCGGTGCTCAGGGTATCGCCGAGCATGGTCACCACTTTGCCGACTTTGTCGACCGCGCCGCCCACCACTGGCGCAGTTGCGCTGACCACGGGCACTTTACCCAGCAGCGTGCGCACGTTAGCGCCGGTGGTGCTGACGCCATCGCCCAGATCGGAAACACCTTGGCCTACGCCGTCGAGGGTGTTGCCCAGTGCATTGCTGTCAGTGCCCAACGAGCCGAGCCCATCCGACAGGCCGTTGCCGATGCTGCCGACCGCAGTGCCGGTGGCCACCACCAGACCTTGGGTGGTCGCGCCAACAATCGGCAAGCTGCCGAGGGTGGTGCCGAGACTGCTGACGGTGCCGCCCACGCCGGTCACGGTGTTGCCCAGCGTGTCGACGACGGTCGCGGTGACCAGTGGCGTGGTGGTGCCGCCACCAGTGCCTCCACCGGTACCGCCACCAGTACCTCCACCGGTACCGCCACCAGTGCCTCCACCGGTGCCTCCACCGGTGCCTCCACCGGTGCCTCCACCGGTGCCGCCACCAGTACCTCCACCGGTACCGCCACCAGTGCCGCCACCGGTACCTCCGCCAGTACCTCCACCGGTTCCGGCAGTATCCGAAGAGGAGGAGCCGCTACTGTGATGCCCGCCACCACCGCTGCTGCAGCCACCGAGTGTCATTGCTATTGCCAGGGCCAACGCGGTACTTGCTTTCCAAAACACTACTTGAGTTTTCATGATTGAATTCCTTGCACCCGTACAACCTTAGTTGTCTTCAAACGCTCGTTATTTCTTGGGATAGCGATGCGTTTGTCCGTAGGTCTATAACAGACCCGGGTGCGTGTTCCCTCAAGGCTCAACTTGGTATTAACGATTTATATAGAGGGCGTGAGGTGTGTGCTTAATGACTAGTCGTAAGGGTATAAGGGGAGGGCGTATCAAGATGTATATGTCTATTGAATCAGTCGCTTAGATAAACAAATAGCGGACTTTTTCAAGTCCGCTATTACTTATGGCGTATATATACAATTAAGCAGGTTTTGTTATGCGATTGGCCGCCATTTCCCCACCATATGTTCAATATCCCCCGCGCCTTTCAACAGTAATTCGCCACTGGAGCCGGCGGTGCTGCTGTGCAACGTCACTTCGCTGGGCAGGCGCACCGGTTTTTTGAATACCACTTCGATTTCTACATTGGCAGCGGGCAGGTGCTCACCGAGTGCGGCCAGTGTGCGGGCCTTGTTCCACAGTCCATGGGCGATGGCCTGGGGGAAGCCAAACAACTTGGCGGTCGGGGCACTCAGGTGAATCGGGTTGTAGTCGCCGGAGACCCTCGCATAGCGACGGCCGATATCCGAAGGGGCCTTCCAGTGGGTCAGTTCGCTGATGTGTACAGGTGTGGGCTGGGTGTCATCGGCAGCTTCGCCTTCGAGTTTTACGCCTCGGCAGAGCATTCGGCTCTCGGCTTCCCACAGCACTCCGAGAGAATCTTCGACGGTGGTTACCACCTCAAAGGTTGCGCCCTTGGCGTGAGGTTGGAGGTTTTGCGCGTGCACGCTTATGAAGAGTTCGTTTACCCCGCCCAATGGGCGATGGATTCGAATGCAATTGCTCAGGTGGATCAACCCCAGCAACGGGAAGGGAAATGCCTTGGCCGTGAGCAACTGCATTTGCAATCCAAACGCCAGGATGTGTGGGTAGGTCGCCGGTAGGATCGGGCTGTCGGCAAAACCGCAGACCTTGCGATACGCCGCGACGTCCTTGGGGTTGACGCTGACCCGGCAGCGCAGCCCCTGTTCAGGCAGTGTGCTGCCGGTAATCTTGCGCTTGAGCGCCGCTCGCCAATACAACGGCGGCAGAAACGGGGTATTGCCTAAGGTCTGCCATTCCATGCTCACGCTCCCAATAGACTTTGCCCGCACACCCGCAATGCTTGCCCGCTGACCGCGCCGGAACCGGGCTGGCTCAGCCAGGCCACAGCTTCGGCGACGTCCTGCGGCAAACCGCCTTGGCCCAGGGAGCTCATGCGGCGCCCGGCTTCACGCAGGGCGAACGGGATGTGTGCGGTCATCTGGGTTTCGATAAAGCCTGGCGCTACAGCATTGATGCTGATCCCGCGCTCCTTGAGCAACGGCGCCCACGCCTGCACCAGGCCGATCAAACCCGCCTTACTCGCGGCATAGTTGGTTTGCCCACGGTTACCGGCGATGCCGCTGATGGACGCCAGCACCACCACGCGGGCGTTGTCGTGCAGGCTGCCGCTGTCGAGCAGCGCTTTGGTCAATACCTGCGGTGCATTGAGATTGACCGCGAGCACCGCATCCCAATATTCCGGGGTCATGTTGGCAAGGGTTTTGTCACGGGTGATACCGGCGTTATGCACCAGAATATCGAGGCCATCGGGCAGGTGTTCGATCAACTGGCTGGCGGCGTCTTCGGCGCAGATATCCAGCACCACCGTGCGAGCACCCAGGCGCGCTGCCAGGGCTTCGAGGTCGGCCTTGGCCTGGGGGACGTCAAGGAGAATGACCTCAGCGCCGTCGCGGGTCAGGGTTTCAGCGATAGACGCACCGATGCCACGCGCCGCACCCGTGACCAGCGCTTTGCGCCCGGCCAGTGGGCGGGTCCAGTCCTCAACGGGCGTGGCGCAAGCCTCCAGGCGAATCACCTGGCCGGAAATGTAGGCGCTTTTCGGTGAGAGGAAGAAACGCAGCGCGCCTTCCAGCTGGTCTTCGGCACCTTCGCCGACGTAGAGCAATTGCAACACACCGCCGTTGCGCAGTTCCTTGGCCAAGGAGCGGCTGAACCCTTCCAAGGCCCGCTGGGCGCTGGCGGCAAACGGGTCGCTGAGACTTTCCGGGGCGCGGCCGAGGATCACCAGGTGCGCGCTGTTATCGAGGTTTTTCAGCAGGGGCTGGAAGAACTCGCGCAGTTGCTTGAGCTGGTCGGTGTGTTGCAGCTCGCTGGCATCGAACACCACGGCCTTAAGCTTGGGGCCGTGCCCGGGAATCCACGTCGATGACTCGGCGCCGTAGGTATAAATCGCGTCGGTGAGTTTGTTGGCAAATGCCTGCACCTTACTTGTCAGGGCTCCACCGCCCAGCAGCAGTGCACCGTCTACCGGGCGTAGGCGTCCGGCTTGCCAGCGTTCCAGGCGTACCGGTGACGGCAGGCCAAGGGCGGCGACCAGGCGATGGCCGAGGCTTGAGTTGGCGAAGTCGATATAACGGTCAGACATGGAACGCTCTCCGAAGGCTGGGGTTCAAAGGGTTGACCATCCCAGGGTAGCAGTCGTTCGACTAGGCTCAGTGATCAAGCCCATAACAGACAGAGGGAGCTTTCCATGACTCAATTGCGCCGTGTAGCGATCATTGGCGGTAACCGCATTCCTTTCGCCCGTTCCAATGGCCCCTACGCCACGGCGAGCAACCAGGCGATGCTGACCGCCGCCTTGGAAGGCTTGATCGAACGCTACAACCTGCACGGCCTGCGCATGGGCGAGGTGGCCGCCGGCGCGGTGCTCAAGCATTCGCGCGACTTCAACCTGACCCGCGAATGCGTGCTGGGCTCGCGCCTGTCGCCGCAGACCCCGGCCTATGACATCCAGCAGGCCTGCGGCACCGGGCTGGAGGCGGCATTGCTGGTGGCCAACAAGATTGCCTTGGGCCAGATCGAATGCGGCATCGCCGGCGGGGTGGACACCACGTCAGACGCACCGATTGGGGTGAATGAAGGGCTGCGCAAGATCCTGCTGCAAGCCAACCGCAGCAAATCCATGGCGGATAAATTAAAAGTCCTGTTACAACTTCGTCCCCATCACCTCAAACCAGAACTGCCGCGCAATGGCGAGCCGCGTACCGGTTTGTCCATGGGCCAGCACTGTGAGTTGATGGCGCAGACCTGGCAGATCCCCCGGGCCGAGCAAGACCAGCTTGCGCTGGAGAGCCACCAGAAAATGGCGGCCGCCTATGCCGAAGGCTGGCACAACGATCTGCTCACCCCGTTTCTGGGCCTGACCCGCGACAACAACCTGCGTCCCGACCTGACCCTGGAAAAACTCGCCGCCCTCAAGCCCGCCTTCGAGCGCAGCGAAAAGGGCACGCTCACCGCCGGCAACTCCACACCGCTCACCGATGGTGCATCCCTGGTGCTGCTGGGCAGTGAGGCTTGGGCGAAGGAGCGGGGGCTGCCGATCCTGGCGTATCTGCGCGATGGCGAAGCGGCGGCGGTGGATTTCGTCAACGGCGCCGAAGGCCTGTTGATGGCTCCGGTGTATGCGGTGCCGCGTCTGTTGGCGAGGAATGGCCTGACGCTGCAGGACTTTGATTACTACGAGATCCACGAAGCATTCGCGGCCCAGGTGTTGTGCACGCTAAAAGCCTGGGAAGATGCGGATTACTGCAAGACCCGCCTGGGGCTGGACGCGCCGTTGGGCGCCATCGACCGCAGCCGGTTGAATGTGAAGGGCAGCTCCCTGGCCGCCGGGCACCCATTTGCCGCCACCGGCGGGCGTATCGTCGCCAACCTGGCTAAGTTGCTGGATGCGGCGGGCAAGGGCCGAGGGTTGATTTCGATCTGCGCGGCGGGCGGTCAAGGGGTGACGGCGATCATTGAGCGTTGATTGCAGCCGAAACTGGCATATAGGATGCATTCTTGAGTGGTCAAAGATCGGTAGCCCCTCCCACCGGCGAGCCGATTGCCGTATAACGAGTGCCATACGCGTATTTGGTAATAAAGGACCCACAATAAAAGCTGATGAAGACTCCTAAACGCATTGAACCCCTGATCGAAGACGGTCTGGTCGACGAAGTGCTGCGCCCTCTCATGAGTGGTAAAGAAGCAGCTGTTTATGTGGTGCGCTGCGGCAACGAATTGCGTTGCGCCAAGGTTTACAAGGAGGCGAACAAACGAAGTTTTCGTCAGGCATCCGAATACCAGGAAGGCCGTAAGGTCCGAAACAGCCGTCAGGCCCGGGCCATGGCCAAGGGCTCCAAGTTCGGTAAGAAAGAAACCGAAGATGCCTGGCAGAACGCCGAAGTGGCGGCATTGTTCCGCCTGGCCGGTGCGGGCGTTCGCGTGCCCAAGCCCTACGACTTCCTCGAAGGCGTGCTGTTGATGGAGCTGGTGGCCGACGAGTACGGCGATGCGGCGCCACGTCTGAATGACGTGACACTGGAGCCGGACCAGGCGCGCGAATACCACGCCTTCCTGATTTCCCAGATCGTGCTGATGCTGTGTACCGGCCTGGTGCACGGTGACTTGTCCGAGTTCAACGTACTGCTTACCCCCACGGGCCCGGTGATTATTGACCTGCCCCAGGCGGTGGATGCGGCGGGCAACAACCACGCGTTCAATATGCTGGAACGGGATGTGGGCAACATGGCCTCCTACTTCGGGCGTTTTGCCCCGGAGTTGAAGAAGACCAAGTACGCCAAGGAAATGTGGGCGCTGTACGAAGCCGGTACCTTGCACCCGGCCAGCGTCTTGACCGGCGAGTTCGACGAGCCGGAAGAGTTGGCGGATGTGGGCGGTGTGATTCGCGAGATCGAAGCGGCGCGGCTGGATGAAGAGCGCAAGCAAGCGATTCGGGCGGCAGATGATGCTCCGCCGAGCAAAGCGTCCGAAGAACCGCCACCGCCGCCTTGGATGCAATGATCTTCGGGTAAATGAAGATCAAAATGTGGGAGGGGGCTTGCTCCCGATAGCGGTGTGTCAGTTACAGATATTGAGACTGACACACCGCCATCGGGAGCAAGCCCCCTCCCACATTGGTTTTGTAGTCAGTCAGTTAGAGCCTCACGCGCAGCAGCTTCCTGAAGCCAACTCCTTGAGAATCGGACAATCCGGCCGATGATCGCCCTGGCAGTGCTCCACCAGATCTTGCAACGTATCCCGCAACTGCCCCAGCTCCAGAATCTTCTGGTTCAACGCCTCGATATGCTGGCGCGCCAGGGCTTTCACGTCGGCGCTGGCCCGTTGGCGGTCCTGCCACAGGGTCAGCAGCTTGCCGACCTCTTCCAATGAAAACCCCAGATCCCGCGAGCGTTTGATAAACGCCAATGTGTGCAAGTCGTCCGGGCCGTACACACGGTAGCCACTGTCGGTGCGGTGGGCGGCTTTGAGCAGGCCGATGGATTCGTAGTAGCGAATCATCTTGGCGCTCAGCCCGCTTTGGCGTGCGGCTTGGCCGATGTTCATGGGCGTTGATCCTCTAGGTCAGTGGGTTTCCAGGTTTTCAACAACAGTGCATTGCTCACCACGCTGACGCTGGACAAGGCCATAGCCGCGCCCGCCAGCACCGGGTTGAGCAGGCCGAATGCGGCCAGGGGAATACCGATCAAGTTATACACAAACGCCCAGAACAGGTTCTGGCGGATTTTTGCGTAGGTCTTGCGGCTGATCTCCAGAGCGGCCGGCACCAGGCGTGGGTCGCCGCGCATCAGGGTGATACCGGCAGCATGCATGGCCACGTCGGTGCCGCCGCCCATGGCGATGCCGATATCGGCCGCCGCCAGGGCCGGGGCGTCGTTGATGCCGTCGCCGACCATCGCCACCACGCCGGTTTTTTTCAGATGGGCGACGGTGGCGGCTTTATCGGCGGGCAGCACTTCAGCGTGAACATCGTCGATGCCCAGTGCGTGCGCCACCACGCGGGCGCTGCCGCGGTTGTCGCCGGTGAGCAAGTGGCTGCTGATGTGCTGGGCCTTGAGTTGCTCAACGGCTTCCAACGCACCGGGTTTGAGGGTGTCGCCAAAGGCGAACAACCCGAGTACGCGCGGTTGTGGACCCTGTTCGATCAGCCAGGACAGGGTGCGGCCTTCGGACTCCCAATCGCTGGCGACACCTGCCAAGTCACCCGCGCTCAAGCCGATTTCTTCCAGCAGACGGCGATTGCCCAGTGCCAGTGGCCGACCGTCGAGGGTGCCGGCAATGCCGCGCCCGGTCAGGGATTGGCTGACGCTTACATCAGGCACCTTCAGCCCTTGTTCGCTGCAGGCATCCAACACGGCTTTTGCCAGGGGATGTTCGCTGCCGCGTTGCAGCGCGCCGGCCTGTTGCAGCAGCAGGGCTTGATTGCCATCCACCGCGACCAAGTGGGCGATTTTTGGCGTGCCGGAGGTGAGGGTGCCCGTCTTGTCGAAGACCACGGCGCTCACTGCGTGGGCGCGCTCCAGCGCTTCGGCGTCCTTGATCAGGATGCCGTAGCGGGCGGCGACACCGGTGCCGGCCATGATTGCAGTCGGCGTGGCCAGGCCAAGGGCGCAAGGGCAGGCGATCACCAGCACCGCCACGGCGTTGATAATCGCGGTCTCCAGCGACGCGCCGTACAGCCACCATCCCACCAGCGTGAGCACCGCCAGTACCAGCACGGTCGGGACGAAGACCTGGCTGACTTTATCCACCAGTTTCTGAATCGGCGCCTTGGCGGCCTGGGCGTCTTCCACCAGGCGGATGATGCGTGCCAGGACACTTTCGGCACCAAGGGCGGTGGTGCGCACCAGCAGACGACCTTCGCCGTTGATGGCACCGCCGGTAACTTTATCTCCGGGTTGTTTCGGCACCGGCAGGCTTTCACCGCTGATCAACGCCTCGTCGGCATGGCTTTGGCCTTCGATCACTTCACCGTCCACCGGGAAACGCTCGCCGGGTTTGACCAACACCAGGTCATCGAGCTTCAACGCGCTGATGGCGACGTCTTCTTCACGGCCATCCTGGACACGCAGTGCACGTTCAGGGCGCAGGGCTTCCAGCGCACGGATGGCGCTGGCAGTCTGGCGTTTAGCACGGCTTTCCAGGTATTTGCCCAGCAATACCAAGGCAATTACCACCGCTGAAGCTTCGAAGTACAGGTGCGGCGCCATACCCGCATGTGCGGTGAGCCATTCATAAATGCTCAGGCCGTAACCGGCGCTGGTGCCGATGGCGACCAGCAGGTCCATATTACCGGCGCCGGCGCGTACGGCTTTCCAGGCGGCTATGTAGAAGCGCGCACCGAAAATGAATTGCACCGGCGTGGCGAGGGCGAACTGCACCCAGGGCGGGAGCATCCAGTGCAGGCCAAAGGGCTCCACCAGCATCGGCAGCACCAACGGCAATGCCAGCGCAATGGCCAGCAGCAGCGACCAACGCTCGCGGTGCAGGCGCTGGGCTTGATCGGTATCGGTGGCGATTTCGCTTTGAGGCAGGCTGGCGCTGTAACCGGCCTTGTCGACCGCCGCAATCAGCACGGCGGGGTCCATTTGGCCCTGCACTTCGACGTGGGCGCGCTCGTTGGCCAGGTTGACACTGACGCTTTGCACCCCCGGCACCTTGCCCAGCGCACGCTCGACACGCCCGGCACAGCTGGCGCAGGTCATGCCGCTGATGGGCAGATCAAAGGTGGTGGATCCATTCATGGGGCATTCCTCCAGAAGAAGTTGCCCCTAGCATCAACCTTGACCTGTGGGTAAGGTCAAGCGCCTTCAGTAATCCAATGCAGCCGCTTTGAGGTACATGCCATCCGGGCCCTGGGCGATCCGTAACTTGCGTACGTCACCGGCCTTGAGCGTGATGTTTTGCGCGGGCGGGGCGAGCAGGCCAGGCAGGCAGCCCGCAGCTTGGCCCGGCAGCAGCTTCAGGCGCAGTGACACATTGCCGGCGGGCAGGTTGAACGAGGTGGCCTGCTCCTGGTACAGGCGCCCGGCCAACTGGTCTTGGATGTACAGGCCGATCTCGCAATTGGTCAGCACTTCCAGGCGTTCCCGGGAAATGATCAACACCGCATAGTCTTGATCGGCACTGGCCATGGGCGCAGCGGCAGACAAACTCATCAAGCCGGCAAGGGCAAAATACGACCAGCGCATGGCGAATGCTCCGTGGTGTGAATCAAAGATGGTTCAAGCTTGGCCGACAGTGCCGCCGAATACCAGCCCGGCCGATTTTTTCAGAACTTGACCTTGCCATTGTGGCAAGGTCGAGACTGGGTTCAACCTCATCAAAGGAGTTATGTCATGCAAGTATTCAGTGTTGAAGGAATGACCTGCGGCCATTGCGTCCGGGCGGTGACCCAGGCGGTACAGAGTAAGGATTCAAGCGCTAGTGTGAAGGTCGACCTGGCCGCCAAGGAAGTGGGCGTGGAAAGCCGCTTGTCTGCCGAAGAGGTAATCAGCTTGATCACCGAGGAAGGCTACAGCGCCAAGCTCGCCTGATTTTAATAGTTAGCGAGCTATCGTTATGTTCAAGGCATCCAGGCCCGGCTAGACTGTCGGGCTGCCGACTCTCTTGGGTGCCTGATGAACCTTCGCATAATCCTGATTCTGGGTGCCTTGAGCGCCTTTGCGCCGCTGGCGATCGATTTCTACCTGCCGGGCTTCCCGGCGATGGCCACAGCGTTTGCCACCGATGAAAAACACATCCAGCTGACCCTGGCGGTGTATTTCGCCGGTCTGGCCATTGGCCAATTGATCTATGGCCCGCTGGCGGACCGTTTTGGTCGGCGCGGGCCGCTGCTCAGCGGCGTGACTCTATTTACCCTGGCGTCCTTCGCCTGCGCCTACGCGCCCTCCCTCGATTGGCTGATTGGCGCACGCTTCGTGCAGGCCCTTGGCGGCTGCGCGGGCATGGTGATTTCCCGCGCGGTGGTCAGCGACAAATGCGATGCCGTGGGCTCGGCCAAGGTGTTTTCCCAGTTGATGCTGGTGACCGGCCTGGCGCCGATTCTTGCGCCGCTGGCCGGCGGGGTGATGGTCGGGTTGTGGGGCTGGCAGTCGATTTTCCTGGCATTGACGATCTTCAGTGTGATGGCCGCTATCGCCGTGGCATTCGGCTTGCCTGAAACCTTTCCGGCCCATCAGCCACGCCAGCCGTTGTCGGGCTCGTTGCGCCGCTATTTTGGGCTGTTGTCCGACCGGGTTTACCTCGGTTACGCCCTTACCGGCGCGCTGTCGATTGCCGGGATGTTTGCCTACATCGCGGGTTCACCGTTCGTGTTTATCAAACTGTATGGCGTGCCCGCTGAGCATTACGGCTGGGTATTCGGCTCCAACGCCGCTGGCTTCATCCTGGTGGCGCAGCTCAACGCTCGCTTGCTGGCCAAGCGTGGCCCGGCGTTTTTGCTGTCGCGTTCGGTGTGGGTGTATCTGCTGGCGGGTCTGACGCTGCTGGGCATCACGGCGTTGCGCACCGATGCGCTATGGCCATTGCTGGTGCCGCTGTTTATCTGCATCGCCAGTCTGGGCTGCATTTTGCCCAACACCTCGGCGTGTGCCATGAGCGGGCAGGGTGCTCGGGCAGGCAGTGCGTCGGCATTGCTCGGCTGCATCCAGTTCGGTGTGGCGGCGGGGGCGGCGTCGCTGGTGGGGGTGTTGCACGATGGCACGGCCATGCCAATGGCGATGGTCATCAGCCTGTGCGGTGTATTGGCGGTGACGGTGGCCGTGTCGACCCAACGCCTGCAACGGGCCAGAGCCTTGCAGGCGCAGGGCTGAGAGGCGGGTCAGCCAGCGGCGGGGTGTTGCTGGCTGATTGGAAAACGGTGGGGCGCCTTGATACGCGCTTGCAGGGTATCGGCAAAGGCGCGCGCCTCGGCTTCAGTGTGGAAAGTAATGGCTTTCTGGTCCAGACGGACCTCCCACTGGGATTTTGCTAACGCTTTTATCAGGATCTTCATTGCTGACTTCCTCACGTAAAAGAATCGTGGCAAAGGCGGCCAATATAAACCCCGGATACGCTCACAAATATGACAAAGATCAACTCTCTGACTAGCGGTGTCGTCCATTACTCACACGAATAACGGACAACACTGACAGCCGTTGTTTTAGAACCCTTCCAGCACGATCTTGCCCTTGGCCTTGCCGCTTTCCAGCAGTGCATGGGCCCGGCGCAGATTCGCCGCATTGATCACGCCGAAGTGCTCTCCCACCGTGGTTTTCAAGGTGCCGGCGTCGATCAGCTCGGCCACGCGATTGAGTAGGTTGTGCTGCTCAATCATGTCCGGCGTCTCGAACATCGAGCGCGTGTACATAAACTCCCAATGCAGCGACAGGCTCTTGCGCTTGAGTTTGCTCACGTCCAACGCCTTGGGGTCGTCGATCAGTGCCAGCTTGCCTTGGGGTTGCAGCGCTTCGACCAACTGGTCCAGGTGATGCTCGGTTTGGGTCAGGCTGGCGACGTGGGTGACCTGCGGGTGGCCGGCTTGTTTCAACGCTTCACTCAGCGGTTGGCTGTGGTCGATCACCAGGTCGGCGCCGAGGGCCTTGGTCCATTCCTGGGTTTCCGGGCGCGAGGCGGTGCCGATTACTTTCAATCCGGTGAGCTGGCTGGCCAGTTGGGTCAGGATCGAGCCCACGCCACCTGCGGCACCAACGATAAGCAGGCTCTGGCCTCCGTCTTCTTTACCTTCACGCACCTGCAGGCGCTCGAACAGCAGTTCCCAGGCGGTGATGGCGGTCAGCGGCAGCGCGGCGGCTTCGGCAAAGCTCAGGCTCTTGGGCATATGGCCGACGATACGCTCGTCCACAGTGTGCAGTTCACTGTTGCCACCTGGGCGTACCAAGGAGCCGGCGTAGAACACCTTGTCGCCGACCTTGAACAGGCTCACGTCACTGCCGACCGCCTTGACCACACCGGCGACGTCCCAGCCCAGCACTTTGGCGGCGCCGTTTTCCGGGGCGACGTTCTGGCGCACCTTGGTGTCCACCGGGTTCACCGAGATGGCTTTGACTTCCACCAGCAGGTCGCGTGGGCCGGCGACGGGCGCCGGCAATTCGATGTCTTGCAGGGATTTTTCATCGGTGATTGGCAGTGATGCGTAGTAGGCAATGGCTTTCATGAGGGCTCCGGAAAAAGGCGGTGATCAGGCGAGAAACTTCAGGCGCTTGAGTTCGAAGTGTTCGAGTACATCAGCGGCCTTGGCGCGAAAACTTTGGATATGTGCGCTTTGGTCATGGTCGGCCAGTGCGGCGTCATCGCTCCAGCGTTCGAGCATGTAGAAAGTCTCGGGGTGTTGCAGGTCTTGGTGCAGGTCGTATTGCTCGCAACCGGCTTCAAGGCGGGTAGGTTCCAGCAGGCCGCGCAGCAGGGTTTCCAGGGTGGCCTGTTGGCCAGGTTTGGCGATCAGCGTGGCGATGACGTTAAAAGCTGTGGGCATATTCAATTCCAGACACGTAATGAACGGGATGGACAGATGATTGGTCATTTCCCCTGAAGATAAAAGCGGCTAAAACAGCACTCTGTTTCAATAATATTTTGATAATGGGTGGGTGGATGCTGCGTTTTGATGATTTGCAGTTGTTTGTGCGCGCTGCGGACTTGGGGAGTTTGTCGGCGGCGGCGCGGGTGATGGACTTGTCGCCTGCCGTGGCCAGCGCGGCGCTCAAGCGTATCGAGCAACAATTGGGCGCGCGCTTGCTGGCCCGTTCCACCCGCAGCCTGCGCCTGACTGCCGAAGGCGAGGGCTTTCTGGAATACGCCCGCGCCTCGTTGAGCTCCCTTGATGAAGGGCGACGTCTTTTGGCCAGCGGTCAGGACCATGTCAGCGGTGTGCTGCAACTGTCGGCGCCCTCGGATTTCGGCCGCAACCAACTGCTGCCGTGGCTGGACGAGTTCCAGCGTGAGTATCCGCAGCTCGCCGTACGCCTGCTGTTGGGTGACCGGATTGCCGACCTGTTCCGCCAGCCGGTGGACATTGCCCTGCGTTATGGTGAGCCCGAGGACTCCAGCCTGATTGCACTGCCCGTCGCGCCGCGCAACGTTCGTGTGCTGTGCGCAGCCCCCAGTTACCTCGCACGCCACGGTGAGCCGCGACACTTGGAGCAATTGGCCCAGCACAATTGCTTGCTGTATATGCTCGGCACCCGAGTGCATGACCACTGGACGTTTCACGACGGCAAGCGCGAAGTCAGCCTGACGGTCAGCGGCGACCGCTTCAGCGACGATGCCGATGTGGTGCGCCGCTGGGCCGTGGCGGGTATGGGCATTGCCTATAAATCCTGGCTGGATGTGAGCACCGACGTGCTGGCTGGACGACTGCGCCTGATCCTGCCGGAACTGCGCGGCGAGCGCACGCCGCTCAATCTGCTGTGTGCCCATCGCGCGCAGTTGAGCAAACCCATCAACCTGCTGCGGGAAATGCTTGTAGCTCGCTGTGCGACATTGACGGCTCAATTGTCGGAGCGATTGGACCTCGTGTAATAGCCTCCGTAACGCAAGGAAATTTCACTCAAAACCCGTCCCTACTCTGGCTGTCAGACGCCACGGAACCCGCCCTTGGCGCACTTATACTCTGGCGCCTACCGCATCAGAAAAGTAATTCGACAGGGAGTGAATCGATGGAAGAAGCACCATGCATTAGTCAGATTGCCAGCTTGCTTGCTGAGCCAAAACGCACAGCCATGCTGTGGTCCTTGATGGACGGCTCGGCGAAGTCGTCGAAGGAACTGGCGGCACTTACCGGTCTACCGTCGGCCTCGGCCAATGCACATCTGGCGCGGCTGACCAGTAGCGGCTTGCTGCGAACCGAAGCGCGGTATGGCAAGCGACTGTTTCGCTTGGCAGACGGCGATGTCAGCGCCGCCATCCATGCCTTGGCCAGTACTACCCTGGCCAGTGCCACACGCAGTGCGCCGGGTGTTTCAACGCAGGTCTTGGTTGCGCCGCCCTCATTACGCCGTGCTCGGCTGTGTCATGGTCATCTTGGTGGCGAGCTGGCGGCGCAGTTGTATGAACGAATGATGGCGGCGAGGTGGATCGAGCGCCATGAGCAACGGCTCGCCGTCACATTCAAGGGCGCGCAGCAAATGGCGGGCCTGGGCATTTTTACCCAAGCATTGGCAATGCCGCTGCTGTGCGATTGTTTTGACTGGAGCCAGCAGCAACCACACCTCGGGGGCGCGCTGGGTGCTGGGTTGTTTCAGTTGTTCCTGCAATCGAACTGGATCAGCCTGGTCAACGAGTCCCAGGCTGTGGTGGTCAACGACGTCGGGCTGGAAGAGATCGCCCGATTGGCCGCGCTGTAGGAGCAGGCGCCGTGGTCACAGGCGCTCACTCCAACATTCGCTCACGTCAGGGCTTTACGAGTCGCGCATCCAGGCTGTTCTGTGCCAGGCGTTTGGCCTGGTCCTGGGTCATGCCCAAGGAGGTGTACAGCGCGTGGAAGTTCTCGGTGACATAACCGCCGAAGTAGGCCGGGTCATCGGAGTTCACGGTCACTTTCACGCCACGCTCAAGCATGTCGAGGATGTTGTGCTGGGCCATGTCGTCGAACACGCAGAGCTTGGTGTTGGACAGCGGGCACACGGTGAGTGGGATCTGCTCGTCGATGATGCGCTGCATCAGGCGTTCGTCTTCGATGGCGCGCACGCCATGGTCGATTCGCTGGATTTTCAGCAGGTCGATGGCTTCCCAGATGTACTCAGGTGGGCCTTCTTCGCCGGCGTGGGCAACGGTGAGGAAGCCTTCATGGCGGGCACGGTCGAACACGCGCTGGAACTTGCTCGGCGGGTGACCCATTTCGGAGCTGTCCAGGCCCACGGCCACGAACGCATCACGGAACGGCAGCGCCTGGTCGAGGGTTTTTTGTGCTTCGTCTTCGCTCAGGTGACGCAGGAAGCTGAGGATCAGCCCGCTGGTGATGCCCAGTTGCTGCTCGCCATCTTTGAGTGCTGCGGCGATACCGTTGAGTACGACTTCGAACGGCACGCCACGGTCGGTGTGGGTTTGCGGGTCGAAGAAGGGTTCGGTGTGGATCACGTTCTGCTCTTTGCAGCGCAGCAGGTAGGCCCAGGTCAGGTCGTAGAAGTCCTGAGACGTGCGCAGCACATCGGCGCCCTTGTAATACAGGTCCAGAAACTCTTGCAGGTTGTTGAACGCGTAGGCCTTGCGCAAGGTTTCGACGTCGTTCCACGGCAGCGCAATCTTGTTGCGCTCGGCCAGGGCGAACAGCAGCTCAGGCTCCAGCGAGCCCTCCAGGTGCAGGTGCAGTTCAGCCTTGGGCAGGGCGTTGAGCCAATCGTACATGTCTAAATTCTCATCAGGTGCAATGGCGGCATTCTACAGGGCATAGCCGAAATAATCGGTAAAACCTGACCGGCAGGAGAGTATTCGTTTTATTCGCGCAAGAGGGTTGTGAACTAAGGTGTAACGAAACGTTAGCAGCGTGGCGCAGTCTGTACCCCATCAATGACTGATTTGCTGTACGAAAAAGGCCCCGAATGCTCACCTCCCTCAAGCAAGAAAAATTCATGCTACTGGCGCTGATTGCCGCCATCGCCGCCTACCCGCTGGAGCACTGGATGCTGCACAGCGGGCAAATAGTCGCGCTGTTGGCAGGCGTGGCGCTGATTGGTTTTATCGTAGTGGCGTCGATGCGCGTGGCCCACCACGCCGAGCAACTGGCGGAGAAAGTTGGCGACCCCTACGGCACCATGATCCTTACCCTGGCCGCCGTGCTGGTGGAAGTGGTGATCCTGGCGATCATGATGAGTAATGAGCCATCGCCCACCCTGGTGCGTGACACTATTTATTCGGCAGTGATGCTGGATATCAACGGCATCCTCGGTCTGGCCGCCTTGATGGGCGGCATCAAGCACGGCGAGCAGTCCTATAACGACGACTCGGCGCGCACCTACAGCGTGATGATCCTCACCGCCATGGGCGTGTCGATGGTGGTGCCGGAATTCATCCCCGAAGCTGACTGGAAAATTTACTCAGCCTTCACCATTGGCGCGATGGTGGTGCTCTACACCTTGTTCCTGCGCATGCAGGTGGGACCGCACAGTTATTTCTTCAGTTACAGCTATCCGGAAAAACGCCGCAAAAAACTGCCGGAAGAGGAGCAAACGCCGCCGGTGAACCTGGTGTTCTCCATCGGCACGTTGGTGTTTGGCGTGATTGTGATTGGCGCGTTGGCCGAGGTGATGTCCAAGACCCTCGACCTGGGTCTGGAAGGCACGGGCGCACCCCCGGTGATTACGGCGATTGTGGTTGCAGCCATTTCGGCGGCGCCGGAAATTCTCACGGCCTTGCGCGCCGCATTGGCCAACCGCATGCAGTCGGTGGTGAATATTGCACTGGGAGCGTCGTTGTCGACGGTGATTTTGACGGTGCCGGTGATGGAGGCCATGGCGCTCTACACTGGCCAGCCTTTCCAGATGGCGATGACGCCGGTGCAAACGGTGATGGTGTTTATCACGCTGATTGTCAGTGCGATCAACCTCAACGATGGCGAAACCAACGCTATCGAAGGGATGACCCATTTTGTGCTGTTTGCGACATTCATCATGTTGTCGCTGCTGGGATTGTAAGAACACCGCAGATAAAAAGCGGGAGGGGTGGTGCGACGAATCGACGTTCCCCTCCCGCATGTTGAACGGTGTTTACTTAGGTCCCTGCGATCAATCGTCGCGCCGCCTGGCTGTGATCGGCGATCAAACGTTTCAGATCCAGGCCCTCGACCTGCCCGTCGATCACTCGCCATTTGCCCGCGACCATCACCCGATCCGCACGATCCGCACCACACAACAGCAGCGCCGAAATCGGATCATGGCTACCGGAGAACCGCAGCTCATCAAGTTTGAACAGCGCCAGATCCGCCTGTTTACCCACGGCCAATTCACCGATATCCGTACGCCCCAGCAACTGCGCCGAACCTTTGGTGGCCCAGCCGAGCACGCCTTCGGGGGTGATCTTTTCTGCGCCATAACGTAGACGCTGGATGTACAGGGCCTGTCGTGCTTCGAGAATCATGTTCGATGCATCATTGGAGGCGGAACCGTCCACGCCCAGGCCGATGGGCGCGCCCGCGGCTAGCAAGTCGAGGGTAGGGCAGATGCCGGACGCCAGGCGCATATTTGAGCTTGGGCAGTGGCAGATACCGGTACCGGCGGCGCCAAGGCGGGCGATCTCATCAGGGTTGAAGTGAATGCCATGTGCCAGCCAAGTGCGTGGGCCGAGCCAGCCCACGCTGTCGAGGTAATCCACGGTGCGCAGGCCGAAGCGTTGCAGGCAGAAATCTTCTTCGTCGAGGGTTTCCGCCAGATGGGTGTGCAGGCGCACGTCTAGGCTGTTGGCCAGTTCGGCGCTGGCACGCATGATTTCCGGTGTGACGGAGAACGGTGAGCAAGGCGCCAGGGCAATCTGGATCTGTGCGCCGTCGCCGCGTTGGTGGTATTCGCGGATCAGGCGCTGGCTGTCGTCGAGGATGACCTGCCCTTGTTGCACGGTCTGTTGCGGCGGGAGGCCACCGTCGGCTTCGCCCAGGCTCATGGAGCCCCGGGTAAGCATGGCGCGCATGCCTAATTCGCGCACCGTATCAACTTGCACGTCGATGGCATTTTCCAGGCCGTCGGGGAACAGGTAGTGGTGGTCGGCGGCGGTGGTGCAGCCCGAGAGCAGCAATTCAGCCAAGGCGACTTTGGTGGCCAGAGCAAGTTTCTCGGGCGTCAGACGCGCCCACACCGGGTACAGCGTTTTCAGCCAGGGGAACAACGGCTGATTGACCACCGGCGCCCAGGCACGGGTGAGGGTTTGGTAAAAATGATGGTGGGTGTTGATCAGGCCGGGCAGGATCACGTGTTCGCGTGCGTCGAACACCTGTCCACAAGGCACAGCGGGCTCTTTTCCCCAGCCCAGCACTTCGGTGATCACACCGTCCTGCTGCACCAGGCCGCCACGGGCATCAAGGCCATTGGCAGTGAAAATCGCGAGGGGGTTTTTTAACCAGATACGGGTCGCAGGCATTGGCCGGCTCCTCTGAATGATGGGTTCAGGTTTGCCAGCTCAGTGTTGCCCTGTCTGCTGATCCAGGGTCGCCGGTTGGGGCGAGGGCGCAGTCTACGCGCGCAGCGTTATCGACGGCAATCAGTCGATAACGCTGCTCGTCGCTTACCAGGCGATGGTGTCGCCTTTGTAGTCCACGAAGTGGTGACCACCTTTGCCGGTGTAGGCATTTACCTGATCCACCAGGCCGCGCACGCTGGTGTCGACATCGATGTGCGCGTTTTCGCCGCCCATGTCGGTCTTCACCCAGCCCGGATGCAGTGACAGAACAGTGAGTGTGTGGTCGCCCAGTTGAGTGATGAAGCTGTTGGTCATGGAGTTCAGCGCGGCCTTGCTGGCCTTGTACAGCGCCAGGTCTGAGCCGTCGGGGATCGTTACGCTGCCCAATACCGAACTCATGAATGCGAGCACGCCGCTGTCTTTGCGGATCTGCCCGACAAAGCGCTGCGCCAGGTTGATCGGCGCCACGGCATTAGTGAAAAACAACTGGCCGACTTCCGCGAGAGTGGCGTGACCGGGCTCCTGGTTGGCCGGACCCTTGACGCCGGCGTTGACGAACAGCAGGTCGAAGGTGCGCTCTTTGAGGCGCTGGGCCAGGGCGATCACGGCTTGCTGATCGTCCATGTCCAGTTTTTCGATCTGCACCGGACCCACCGCTTTAAGGGCATCAGCCTTGCTCGGATCACGCACGGTGGCGGTCACGTCCCAGCCGTCCTGGAGCAATTGCTTGACCAGGCCAAGGCCCAGCCCGCGCGAGGCGCCGATGATCAGTGCGGTTTTTGGCGTAGACATGAAAAGCTTCCTTTAGAGTCGCGGTTCAGGGGGATTCAGCAAATAACAGTAACAGTTTCAGCGTTGCAGCAGGATACGCCCACGGCTCAGGTCGGCGAGTTGGGCTTGGAGCGTGTCGATGTGCGCCTCACCCAGTGCCAGTTGCAACTCCACACCGTTGGCGGTGAAGTTTTCTTCCACCACTAGGCCGCCAAGTTCAGCAACGCGCAGCTTCACCAAGTTCAGCTCGGAGAATCCACAGGCGCAACTCAGTGGTACGCGGCTGATCAGTTCGAGACGCTCGGCATTCTGCAGGCATTTGTTCGCTCCGCCGCCATAGGCACGGGCGAGGCCGCCGGTGCCCAATTGGATGCCGCCGTACCAGCGAATCACCAATACCGCGACTTGATCAAAACCCTGGGCTTCGATGGCGGCGAGAATCGGCCGCCCGGCAGTGCCACCGGGTTCGCCGTCGTCACTGCTGCGGTATTGGTCGGCCAGCTTCCAGGCCCAGCAGTTATGCGTGGCGTTCAGGTCGCTGTGTTGCTCGAAAAAAGCCTGAGCGTCCTGCGGGCTGGTGATCGGGGCGGCGAGGGTGATGAAGCGGCTTTTGCGTATTTCTTCACGAAACTCGCAAAGGCCGGTGAGCGTGAAAGGCATAAGTGACTTCGTCTAGAGGCTCGGCTTGATGCCGCAGCCTTTGAGAATGATGTGGATCAGGTTGGTGCCGGCATCTTCCATATCTTGCTTGGTCAGCTTGGTGCGACCGGTGACGCGGCAGATCTGGGTGGCGAAGTCTGCGTAGTGCTGGGTGCTGCCCCACAGCAGGAAGATCAGGTGCACGGGGTCGATGGGGTCCATCTTGCCGGCGTCGATCCAGGCTTGGAACACTGCCGCCCGGCCACTGAACCACGTGCGGTAATCCTGGCTGAAATATTCGGTGAGGCATTCGCCGCCGCTGATGATCTCCATGGCGAAGATCCGCGAGGCCTGGGGTTGGCGTCGCGAAAACTCCATCTTGGTGCGGATGTAGCGGGAGAGGGCCACGGCAGGGTCGTCCTCGGCGGTCAGCGTGTTGAAGGTGCTGTCCCACAGTTCGAGGATATTGCTGAGCACGGCGATATACAGGCCCAGCTTGTTCGTGAAGTAGTAGTGCAAGTTGGCCTTCGGCAATCCGGCGCTGGCAGCAATAGTGTTCATGCTGGTGCCCTTGTAGCCATGGCGCGCGAATTCATCTTCAGCAGCCTGGAGAATCGCTTGTTCGTTCTTTTGCCGAATGCGGCTGGCGGGCTTACCGGCGTGGTTGCTGTGGGCAGGAACTTCGAGGCTCATGGAGATTACCGTGCTGATCGATAGAGACGACGTGTGCACAGATAACCCACCCTCAAGCCTCAGACAAGTCCCGATGCAATAAAACCCTTAAAGCGGTTCCAAGGTGTCGCTTTCCGGCGCTTGGTTTGCGGCAGTTTCGATCGCCCTGGATTCCGGCAGTAGCAGACACAGTACGATGGCGGTCAGCCCGCCGCTGGTGATGGCGGAGTCGAACAAGTTCTGCACCAGGGTTGGCATCAGGTGAAGCAGATTGGGTTGGGCGGCGATGCCCAGGCCGACACCAAACGACGTGGCGATGATCAGCATGCTGCGTCGGTCCAGCGGCGCCTGGGCGAGGATGCGCACGCCAGCGGCGGCCACACTGCCGAACATCACCAGGGTCGCGCCGCCCAATACGGGTTTGGGGATTTGCTGCAGCACCGCACCAATCAACGGAAACAAACCGAGGCAAAACAGCACCACGCCTATATATAAGCCAACGTAACGGCTGGCCACGCCAGTGAGTTGGATCACGCCATTGTTCTGAGCAAAGGTGGTGTTGGGGAAGGCACTGAAAGTGGCCGCGATCATGCAACTCACGCCATCACCCAGTACGCCTCCCTTGAGTCGGCTTATATAAGAAGGGCCGCTGATGGGCTGGCGGGCGATCATGCAGTTGGCGGTGAGGTCGCCGACGGTCTCGATGCTGCTGATCAGGTAAATCAGCGCGATCGGTAGGAAAGCGCTCCAGTCGAAGTTGAACCCAAAGCGAAACGGAATCGGCAGGCTCACCAGAGGTAAGTCCGGCAGGGCTTGGGGCACGAGTTTGCCGCTGAACCACGCCGCCAGGCTGCCAAGGGCCAGGCCGATAATGATCGCCGAGAGCCGCACCCAGGGCGTGTTGGAACGGTTGAGCAGAATGATCGTCAGCACCACGAACAGGCCCAATGCAAGATTGGTGGGCGCGCCGAAGTCAGGGGCGTTGAAGCCACCGCCGAGGTCGGTAATGCCGACTTTGATCAGGCTGATGCCGATTAGCGTGATGACAATCCCTGTCACCAAAGGCGTGATGACTCGGCGCAGTTGGCCGATAAAACGGCTCAGCACGATCTGCACCGCCGCGCCGAAAAAGCACACGCCGAAGATCATCGCCATGATGTCTTCCGGGCTGCCGCCGCGTTGTTTCACCAGGAAGCCTGCCGACAGTACCGCGCCGAGAAAGGCAAAGCTGGTGCCTTGCAGGCAAATCATCCCGGCGCCTATCCCAAATGGCCTACGCGCCTGGATGAATGTGCCGACACCGGACACCATCAACGCCATGCTGATCAGATAGGGCAAATGGGCGGTCAGGCCCAGAGTGGAGCCGATGATCAGTGGCGGAGTGATGATGCCGACAAAAGCGGCCAGCACGTGCTGCAGTGCGGCCAGAAATGCCGGGGCGGGTTTGGGGCGGTCGTTGAGGCCGTAGATCAGGTCGCTGGGGGTGGAGGATTCTGGTGGCATGGCGGGTTAACTCAAGGCGGATGGTCAAGTTCCATCTGTTCTTGCAAAAAGCTGTCCAGTTGCTCAGCTTTTAGCGTAAAGCCTGAGCTAGCGCGTTGTGGCCAGGCTGTCGAGGAAGCTTTCAAGCACCAAATGAGGGCGACGGCCCTTGCGTGTGACCGATGCGAGGCTTAAATCGTAAAAACGCGTAGCCGATTTCAGCGCACGCAGTCGGCCTTGTTGTACCCAGAGGCTGGCGTAGTGGTCGGGCAGGTAGCCGATGTAGCGGCCGGTCAGGATCAGGAACGCCATGCCTTCGCGGTCCGAGGCGCTGGCGGTGCAGTTGAGCGCTTGGTAATGGGCCTGGATTTCGGCAGGCAAACGGAATGTTGGAGCGATGGCGTCCTGGCTGTCGATGCGCTCGTCGCCCAACTGCTTGTCTTCGGCGTAAAACAACGGATGGCCGACTGCGCAATAGAGCAGCGAGCGTTCGCTGTACAGCGGTTGGTACTCCAATCCCGAAAGGGCGCTGGCCTGGGGCACTACGCCCACATGCAAACGACCATCGAGTACGCCTTGTTCGACTTCATTGGGGGCGATCATGCGGATTTGGATCTGCACGTCTGGGCCGCGCTCCTTTAATTGGGCCAAGGCGTGAGTGATGCGCATGTGGGGCAGGGTGACGAGGTTGTCGGTGAGGCCAATGATCAACTCGCCGCGCAAATGCTGGTGCAGACCGTTGACCTCGGTGCGAAAACTTTCCAGTGCACTTAATAGTTGCAGGGCTGACTGATAGACCTCGCGGCCTTCTTCGGTCAGTGAGAACCCCGCGCGGCCACGTTGGCAGAGGCGCAATCCGAGACGCTGCTCAAGGTCGCTCATTTGCTGACTGATGGCCGAGCGCCCGATGCCGAGCACGGTTTCCGCTGCCGAGAAGCCGCCGCATTCCACCACACTCCGGAAGATGCGCAGCAGGCGAATATCAAAGTCGCTCACTTGGGCGAGGGGATCGGGTCGACGGCTGCTCATAGTTTAGTGAAGGCCTGACTGAAGGTTAGAAGAGTTGAATTTCACCGACTTTATCGCCGTGGCAATTTAGCTGCAACAACGCGTTTTAATCCCGACGCGGCCTTTTGCCCTGTGAGGTTTTGCTGATGAACATGCCTGAAAACGCCCCATCGTCCCTGGCCAGCCAACTGAAGTTGGACGCGCACTGGATGCCCTACACGGCCAACCGCAACTTCCAGCGTGACCCGCGCCTGATCGTGGCCGCCGAAGGTAGCTGGTTGACCGATGACAAGGGCCGCAAGGTGTACGACTCGTTGTCTGGCCTGTGGACGTGCGGCGCCGGGCACACACGCAAGGAAATCCAGGAAGCGGTGGCCAAGCAATTGGGTACGTTGGATTACTCCCCTGGCTTCCAGTACGGTCATCCGTTGTCCTTCCAGCTGGCGGAAAAGATTACCGACCTGACCCCAGGCAACCTTAATCATGTGTTCTTCACTGACTCCGGCTCCGAGTGTGCCGATACTGCGGTGAAGATGGTGCGTGCCTACTGGCGCCTGAAGGGCCAAGCCACCAAGACCAAGATGATCGGCCGCGCCCGTGGCTATCACGGTGTGAACATCGCGGGCACCAGCCTGGGCGGCGTGAACGGCAACCGTAAGATGTTTGGCCAGGCGATGATGGACGTTGACCATTTGCCGCACACCTTGCTGGCAAGCAATGCCTTCTCCCGCGGCATGCCTGAGCTGGGCGGCATCGCATTGGCCGATGAGTTGCTCAAGCTGATCGAGCTGCATGACGCTTCCAACATCGCGGCAGTGTTTGTCGAACCGATGGCTGGTTCCGCTGGCGTGTTGGTGCCGCCGCAGGGTTATCTCAAGCGTCTGCGAGAGATTTGTGACCAGCACAACATCCTGCTGGTGTTTGACGAAGTGATTACCGGTTTTGGCCGTACCGGCTCGATGTTCGGCGCCGACAGCTTCGGCGTGACTCCGGATCTGATGTGCATCGCCAAGCAAGTCACCAATGGCGCTATCCCCATGGGCGCGGTGATTGCCAGCAGCGAGATCTATCAGACCTTTATGAACCAGGCGACGCCTGAGTACGCGGTGGAATTTCCACACGGCTACACCTACTCGGCGCACCCCGTTGCTTGCGCGGCTGGCCTGGCGGCACTCGACCTGTTGCAGAAGGAAAACCTGGTGCAGAGCGTAGCCGAAGTCGCTCCGCACTTTGAGAATGCGCTGCACGGCTTGAAGGGCAGCAAGAACGTGATCGACATTCGCAACTACGGTTTGGCCGGTGCGATCCAGATTGCCCCGCGTGACGGTGATGCCATCGTGCGTCCATTCGAGGCAGGCATGGCTTTGTGGAAGGCGGGTTTCTACGTGCGCTTTGGCGGCGACACCCTGCAGTTCGGGCCAACCTTCAACAGCAAGCCGCAGGATCTGGATCGCCTGTTTGATGCGGTCGGCGAAGTGCTGAACAAGATCGACTGATTTCTCTTTCTATATAGAACAACTTTTCAGGAGCCCTGCATGAGCCTTATCCAGCATTTGATCAACGGTGAGTTGGTCAACGACAGTGGTCGCAGTGCCGACGTATATAACCCGTCCACCGGCCAGGTGATTCACCAAGTTCCGCTGGCCAGCCGTGAAACCATTCAACAGGCGATCGACTCGGCCAAGGCCGCATTCCCGGCGTGGCGTAATACCCCGCCGGCCAAGCGTGCCCAGGTGATGTTTCGTTTCAAGCAGTTGCTGGAACAGAACGAAGCGCGAATCTCGCAGTTGATCAGCGAGGAGCATGGCAAGACCCTGGAAGACGCGGCGGGTGAGTTGAAGCGTGGCATCGAGAACGTTGAGTACGCATGCTCGGCGCCGGAGATTCTGAAGGGCGAGTACAGCCGCAACGTTGGGCCGAACATTGATGCTTGGTCGGACTTTCAGCCGTTGGGCGTGGTAGCGGGTATTACGCCGTTCAACTTCCCGGCGATGGTGCCGCTGTGGATGTATCCGCTGGCAATCGTATGCGGTAACTGCTTCATCCTGAAGCCTTCGGAGCGTGATCCGAGTTCGACGCTGCTGATTGCGCAACTGTTGCAGGAAGCCGGTCTGCCTAAAGGCGTGCTGAGTGTGGTGCACGGTGATAAGGGCGCGGTTGACGCATTGATTGAGGCGCCGGAAGTCAAAGCGCTGAGTTTTGTGGGGTCGACGCCGATTGCTGAGTACATCTATTCCGAAGCGACCAAGCGCGGCAAGCGCGTGCAGGCGCTGGGCGGGGCGAAGAACCACGCCGTACTGATGCCAGATGCGGACTTGGATAATGCGGTCAGTGCGCTGATGGGCGCGGCGTATGGCTCCTGCGGGGAGCGCTGCATGGCCATCTCTGTGGCCGTCTGCGTAGGTGACCAGGTAGCTGATGCGTTGATCGCCAAGCTGGTGCCGCAGATTAAGGCGCTGAAGATAGGTGCGGGCACGACGTGTGGGCTGGATATGGGGCCGCTGGTAACCGGTCAGGCGCGGGATAAGGTCAGCGGCTACATAGAAGACGGTGTTGCTTCGGGTGCAGAGTTGGTGGTCGATGGCCGTGGGCTAAGTATTACCGGGAATGAAGATGGCTTCTTCCTCGGTGGCAGCCTGTTTGACCGTGTGACGCCCGAGATGCGCATCTATAAGGAGGAGATCTTCGGGCCGGTGTTGTGCGTGGTCCGGGTGAGCAGCCTGGAGGCGGCGATGCAATTGATCAACGACCATGAGTATGGGAACGGTACGTGCATCTTCACCCGTGATGGTGAGGCGGCCCGTCTGTTCTGTGATGAGATTGAAGTGGGTATGGTTGGGGTGAACGTTCCACTGCCGGTTCCGGTGGCTTATCACAGCTTTGGTGGCTGGAAACGCTCGCTGTTTGGTGACTTACATGCGTACGGTCCGGATGGCGTGCGTTTTTACACCCGGCGCAAGGCGATTACCCAGCGTTGGCCTCAGCGGGCCAGTCATGAGGCGTCGCAGTTTGCTTTCCCTAGTCTGTAAGGCTCTATGAGCAGAAAGCCGGCCCTTTTGGGCCGGCTTTTTCGTTTCTAGGGCTTTTTTTGAGTTATATGGCAAAAATATGAAAAAGAAGGTTGACCACAGATTCTAGGAGCCTATAATTCGCCCCACTTCCGGTGCAGTCGAAACGGAAAACTCCTTGGTAAACAACGAGTTACGCAGTTTTCGGCAGTAGGTTGCTTCAGTTCATCGAAGCCAAAAGGAAGTTGAAAAAGAGGTGTTGACAGCAGCGTGTAACGCTGTAGAATTCGCCTCCCGCTGATGAGAGATCAGAAGCGCAAGTGGTTGAAGTTGTTGAAGAAATCTTC
>NZ_JFYX01000018.1:0-67100 GCF_000632245.1 Pseudomonas sp. RIT357 | reverse complement strand
TCGCCCCAACACTCGGCACCTCGCCTAGGCTCGGTGTGCCCGCACTCCGGCTTGAATCCGTGGGCCGCCGCGATGGGCCATCCATGGCCCAGCGCGGCTAACCCGGCGTCCTGCCGGGTTACCCACGGATTCAAGCCTGCGTTCGGCCAGCGTGTTTGACGGGGCGCCTAGGATCAAAATCAAAATCAAAAGCGCAGATCAACAGACCGCTGACTTCGTCAGCGAAAAGGATGTAAGGGCCAGATCAAAAGCAGAGCAAAAGCAGAGCAAAAGCAGAGCAAAAGCAGAGCAAAAGCAGAGCAAAAGCAGAGCAAAAGCAGAGCAAAAGCAGAGCAAAAGCAGAGCAAAAGCAGAGCAAAAGCAGGGCAAAAGCAGAGCAAAAGCAGAGCAAAAGCAGGCTGATACCTATCTGATACATGGAGATCAAAATGTGGGAGGGGGCTTGCTCCCGATGGCGGTGTGTCAGCGAAAAGATCTGTAACTGACCCACTGCCATCGGGAGCAAGCCCCCTCCCACATTTTTACCCGAGTACACCAGACAAAAATCCAGTCGGCTCTAAAGCCGTCGCGCTCTACCTTTTGATCTGAAAGCGCCCCCCAAAATCAATGTCGGATTACGGCCATGCCGCGCCTAGGCGAGGCACCGAGTGGTGGGGCAAGAGCCTTTTGGTTACTTTTGGCGGGGCCGGCATTCTGGCTCTTTTCAAAAGTGACTCGCCGTCAGGGCGGAACAATTGTAGCCGCCATCTAAATAACGGATATACGCCCCACATCCACACCACCACCCCGAAACCAAAGCCTAACCCGACAAAAACACTAGGACTTTGTACCTCCGTAATAATTTGGCGTAAACTCCGGGCAAGCCTGTGAGGAGTTTCCATGACTGCCATAACCATTACCGACGCCGCCCACGATTACCTGGCTGACCTGCTGTCCAAGCAGAACACCCCAGGCATCGGCATCCGCGTCTTTATCACCCAGCCCGGCACCCAGTACGCCGAGACCTGTATTGCTTACTGCAAACCCGGTGAAGAGAAACCTGAAGACACCGCCCTGGGGCTCAAAAGCTTCACCGCGTACATCGACCACTTCAGCGAAGCCTTCCTGGACGACGCGGTGGTGGACTATGCCACCGACCGTATGGGCGGCCAGTTGACCATCAAGGCGCCGAACGCCAAGGTGCCGAGCGTCAACGCCGACAGCCCGGTCAACGAGCGCATCAACTACTACCTGCAAACCGAGATCAACCCAGGGCTGGCCAGCCACGGCGGCCAGGTCAGCCTGATCGACGTGGTCGATGACGGTATCGCCGTGCTGAAGTTCGGCGGCGGCTGCCAGGGCTGCGGCCAGGCGGACGTGACCCTGCGTGAAGGCATCGAGCGCACCCTGCTGGAGCGCGTTCCGGAGCTCAAGGGCGTCCGTGACGTGACGGACCACACGCAGAAAGAAAACGCCTACTACTGAGTAAGGCGTTCACTGCAAACAAAAAAACGGCGCCCCGTGAGCGCCGTTTTTTTTGCTTTAAATTCAGGTTCTTACGCAATAAACCTAACAAATAAGATTAACTGTGGGAGGGGGCTTGCTCCCGATAGCGGTAGCTCAGTTGCCCCATTGGAAGCTGACCCACCGCTATCAGGAGCAAAATCCTCCCATATTTATCTGTATTTATTGATATTTATCAGTAGCTTATAGGGTTTTTGTGAAGTGAAAAATCAAGGTCGATAAAGGTGCGCATGCCCCGCCCGATACAGCGACGACTCACTGAAACTGTCACTCGCCAGCACCCGGCCCACCACAATCAACGCCGTACGCCGAAAACCTTTGGACGCGACTTTCTCGGCGATATCACTAAGGGTGCCCACTACCCAATCCTGGTCCGGCCAAGTCGCCCGATGCACCACGGCGATCGGGCAATCCGCGCCATAGTGCGGCAGCAGTTCGGCGACGATTTTCTCCAGATGATTCACCCCCAGATGAATCGCCATGGTCGTACCGTGCTGCGCCAGGCTGTCGAAACCCTCACCGGCGGGCATGCTGGTTTTATCGGCATAACGGGTCAGGATCACGCTTTGGGCGATGTTTGGCAGGGTCAGCTCCGTCTCCAGTAACGCTGCGCAGGCGGCTACGGCGGTGACGCCAGGAATGATCTGGAATGGAATGCCCAATTCCCGCAAAAGGCGGATCTGCTCGCCGATCGCTCCGTAAAGGCTCGGATCCCCGGAGTGCACGCGCGCCACGTCCTGGCCTTTGGCGTGTGCGGTCTTGATCAAGTCGATGATCTGTTCAAGGTGCAGTTCGGCGCTGTTGACCACGTGTTCTGCCTGATGACCTTCCAATACCGCCGCAGGCACCAGCGAACCGGCATAAATGATCACCGGGCAACTACGGATCAGCCGCTGGCCTTTGACGGTAATCAATTCCGGGTCGCCGGGGCCGGCGCCGATGAAGTAGACGGTCATGGAGAATTCCTGTCAAAAAACGGGCGAGCATGAAGATTGCTCATGATCGGGGAGGGCGATTATCGGGGTTTTAACCGGCGCAGGCCAACGCAAAGGTGGCTTGGGCGGTTTTTTTGCGGGTGATGAGCAACTGGGCAGGCGCGCCGCCGAGCTGTTCAACAAGGGCCAGGGCGGCACTTTCGGCGATGCCGTAACACCCCGTGTGGGCGAACGCGACGTCGGACTTGTGGCTTAGCCGGTGTTCATAAATCGCCAGTTGCTCGGCGTTGAAGCACTCCAGCGGCAGGTTCAAGTGCCGTGCCAGAGCCAGTAAGCCTGGCTCGTCGTGTTTGCGGTCGATACTGGCCAGCGCGGTGATGCATTGGGGATCAATCCCTGCCTCGGCGAGAGCGGTATCAAACAGCGCCAGCAGGGTATGAACCTCACAACCCCGCTGGCAACCCAGGCCGACCACGTAGGTCATGCGGAGTATTGATCGTCGCGTTTGCGGCGGAACAGCCAGGCGCTGATCAGGCCCAGGGCCAGCCAGAACGCCACGTTGGTCAGTTGTGAGGCGATTTTGAACTGCGCTTCCAGTGCTTGCGGCGCGAGCATTGCGTGCACTTCCGGTTGCGGCGCGCCAATGACGTGCGGTACGGCGAGGATGGCAGCGCCCAGCACTTTCAGCAGCCAGTTGCGCCCGAACACGATCAGCGCAATCCCGGCAGCGGTGGAGGCCGCAGTGCCGATCCACCACGTCTGGCGCAGTGCCAGATCAGCGGCGGCGGTGCCCGGCAACTCGGGTGGCAGGCCCATCGTCGGCGCCAGCACGAAGGTAGCGTAACCGGCCAGGCCCCACAGCAGGCCCTGCGCCGTGCGGGTGGGGGCGCGCAATGTGTAGAGGCCGGCCAGCATCAGTGCAAAACCAACCGCCACCACCAAGTTGCCACCGGTGGTCGACAGCACGCGCTGCCAGCCATCTTCAGGCTCCCAGGCTTCGGCATCGTGGGTGTGGGCAGCAGCGCCGGCAGCGTGCTCATGCACCACTTCGGTTGCCGCCGGGGCTTTTTCAAAGGTTTCCGCCTGAAGAATCAGCGGGGCGACCCAAAAGCTTTGCAGCAGGGTCAGCAGCAGCGCGGCCAACAGGCCGGTGAAACCTGCGGTTTGCGCAATACGCTTGATCATGTCGGCAGGTCTCAGTGGCACGGGAACGCGGCGCTGTGGCGGGTATCGTGGGCAGCGTTGTGCACCGCCTCGATATGCGAGAAACCGGCGAAATACACCAGACACGCGCCGAGGATCGACGCGCCGATGGCGGCGGTCAGGCGTTGGCTCAAGGTAGAGGTGCTGCTGGCGGAGTGCGAAGTGCTGCTGATGATCGACATGGCGCGTCCCTTTCAGGTGTCTGGATGAAACGAGCGCATGAAAACCCCGCGAGCCAGGCACGCAGAGTTCCGAACAGCGCCCGCCCACCGCGGGTTTGTTATCTGATTTTTCGGGCCGGTCTCCGGGCTTGCGAGGGACACTGGGTCTATAAAGCATCGCCTTCCCATGCCTTACAGGCACAGTGGATCTGACGCTTCACTCGCTTACCGTTGCGGGGGCAGCACCGGACTGGTCATGGCAGCCATGATTTACCGGTTTCCCGTTTCACCCTGTGAAGGGCACCCGAAACAAGGCATGTAGGAAAGCATGCAGAGCGACGGTAGTCAAATTCACCGAGCCCCTGTAGCCTTGCACCTTCGAGGTTCTTCGGCCCAGGCCGAAGCTAAGAAGGGAACGCGGTTCAATCCGCGGCTGCCCCCGCAACTGTGAAGGGTTCATCCGACTGCCACGCCACTGCCATCAACGGCGGGAAGGCGCAGCCGGCGCCGGTCTAACGACCCGCAAGCCCTAAGCCAGGAGACCTGCCTCGCAACCGATTTTCTAATTCAACCGGGCGGGGTGATCCGGTGACGAAATCCGCTTCTGCGCCGCGCCGCAGGGCCTATCGTCCCGTATGCCCGCCCCCAAGGGCATCCGATGAAAACACTGGCCAAACTCCCCGTCACCATCGTTACCGGCTTCCTCGGCTCGGGCAAAACCACCTTGCTGCGCCATATGCTCGACAACGCCCAGGGCCGTCGCATCGCCGTCATCGTCAATGAGTTCGGCGAGTTGGGCATTGATGGTGAAATCCTCAAGCAGTGCTCCATCGGTTGCACCGAAGAAGAAGCCAACGGCCGCGTGTACGAACTGGCCAACGGCTGCCTGTGCTGCACCGTGCAGGAAGAGTTCTTCCCGGTGATGCGCGAACTGGTCGCCCGTCGCGGCGACCTCGACCATATCCTCATCGAAACCTCGGGCCTGGCCCTGCCAAAACCGCTGGTGCAAGCCTTCCAGTGGCCGGAAATCCGCAGCGCCTGCACGGTTGACGCGGTGATCACCGTGGTCGACAGCCCGGCCGTGGCCGCCGGTACCTTTGCTGCGTTCCCCGATCAAGTGGACGCCCAGCGCAAACTCGACCCGAACCTGGACCATGAGTCGCCACTGCACGAGCTGTTCGCCGACCAACTGGCCAGCGCGGACCTGGTCATCCTCAACAAGGCCGATCTGATCAGCCCGGAAGACCTGGCCCGTGTGCGCCTGGAAGTCGCCGAAGAGCTGCCGCCAGCCGTCAAAATCATTGAGGCCAGCAGCGGCCGCGTGCCCCTGGACGTGTTGATTGGCCTGGGCGCTGGCTCCGAAGAGCATATCGACGGTCGTCATAGCCATCACGATCATCACCACGAAGGTGAAGACGATCACGACCACGATGCGTTTGATTCCATCTCCATCGACCTGCCCCAGGCCGACGAAGCGCTGCTGCTCGACGCATTGACTCAACTGGTCGTGCAACACGGCATCTTGCGTGTCAAAGGCTTCGCCGCGATCCCGAACAAGCCGATGCGCCTGTTGATCCAGGGCGTGGGCACCCGCTTTGACAAACACTTCGACCGAGCCTGGGGTGCTGACGAAGCACGCATCACGCGCATGGTGCTGATCGGCCAGGACCTGGATGCGGTCGGCCTCGAAGCGCAACTGCGCGCCGCGCTCAGCGTTTAATCCATGCACCTGCTCAGGACTCAGCCCGGTGGTTTTGTCGCGGACGACAATATTGCCGACCTTGGACAAACCCCCGCCGAGCTGGTGATCCTGTGCAGCGGTGATTCCAGCCTGGCGCTGCTGGCCGAAGCGGCCCAGCAGTTGCCGGATGGCTACCCGAGCCTGCGCCTGGCCAACCCGATGCAGGTGCAGAACCACGCTTCGGTCGACCTGTATGTCGATGAGGTGCTGCGCCACGCGAAGGTCATCCTGATTTCCTTGCACGGTGGCATCGGTTATTGGCGCTACGGCATCGAGCGTTTGGTGGAGTTGGCCGAGCGCGGTGTGCAGCTGATCCTGGTACCGGGGGATGATCGCCCGGACCCGGAACTCAGCGGTCTCAGTACCGTCGGCGTCGAGGCGCGGGATCGCCTATGGCAGTTTCTGCGCCAGGGCGGGCTGGGCAACGCGCTGGACTTTTATCGCTGCCTGGCCAGCGGCTATATGGGCCGCGACTACCCGTGGGCCGAGCCGCAAGCCTTGCCGCGTACGGCGATTTATCATCCCGGCAAAGCCAATGCTTGCCTGAGCGACTGGCAGGCAGATTGGCACGCCGACCATCCCGTGGTGGCGGTGCTGTTCTATCGCTCCCATTTGCAGGCGGCCAATACCGGTTTTATCGATGTGTTCTGCCAGCGCTTGCAGGCGGCGGGCCTCAACCCGTTGCCGATGGCGGTGGCCAGTTTGAAAGAGCCCGGCTGCCTCGCGGTGGTCGAGGATTTGCTGGATGAAGTGCAGGCATCGGTGATTCTGAATACCACCGGTTTTGCCCAATCCAGCCCCGAAGCCCCGCATTTGCGCCCATTTCGCCGCAATATTCCGGTGATCCAGGCGATTTGCGCCCAGGACAACCAGCCCGGCTGGGAGGCCAGTGAACAAGGCCTGGGTCCGCGCGACCTGGCGATGCACATTGCCTTGCCGGAGCTGGACGGCCGCATTATCAGCCGGCCGATCAGCTTCAAAGACCTGGCCTGGCGCAGCGAACGCAGCCAGTCGGACGTGGTGTGCTACCGCGCAGCGCCCGAGCGTATGGATTTTGTCGCCGAGCTGGCTCGCCGTTGGGTCGAACTGGCGCGTGTGCCGAATGCGGATAAACGCATCGCGCTGATCCTTGCCAACTACCCGACCCGCGATGGCCGCATCGGCAACGGTGTGGGCCTGGACACCCCGGCGGCGGCGCTGAATATCCTGTGTGCGTTGCAAGCTGAAGGTTACCCGGTGCCAGCGGTACTGCCGGAAAGCGGCACCGCCTTGATCCACGACTTGCTGGGTGGCGTCACCAACGATCTGGACAGCCTCGACCTGCGCCCGTGCCATCAAAGCCTGGGCCTGGATGAGTACGAAGCGATGTTCAAGCGCCTGCCTGAAGCCAACCAGCGCGCCGTGCTGGAGCGCTGGGGCACGCCCCATAACGATCCGATGTTCCGCGATGGCCGCCTGATGGTCGCCGGCCTACGCCTGGGCCTGACGTTCGTCGGCATCCAGCCGGCGCGGGGTTACCAGGTGGACGCCAGTGCGGTGTACCACGACCCGGACCTGGTGCCGCCCCACGGCTATCTGGCGTTCTATTTCTGGTTACGCCACACCTATGGCGCCCATGGCGTCATCCATGTGGGCAAGCACGGTAATCTGGAATGGCTGCCAGGCAAGGGCGTGGGCCTGTCGGAACACTGCTGGCCTGACGCGATACTGGGGCCGCTGCCGAATATCTACCCTTTTATCGTCAACGACCCGGGCGAGGGCGCCCAGGCCAAGCGGCGCACCCAGGCAGTGATCATCGATCACCTGATGCCGCCGCTGACCCGCGCCGAAACCTACGGCCCGCTGCGTGACCTGGAGCTGTTGGCGGACGAGTATTACGAGGCCCAACTGCTCGACCCACGCCGTGCCCGTGAGCTGCAAAAAGACATCCTTAAGCTGGTGCGCGAAACCCGTATCGACCAGGAGCTTGAACTGGATGGCGACGCCGATGCGGCGATTTGGCTGCCGCGCCTGGACACCTACCTGTGTGATTTGAAGGAATCGCAGATCCGCGACGGCCTGCATATCTTCGGTGAATCGCCGCAAGGCCGTTTGCGCATTGATACGTTGCTGGCCTTGCTGCGCATCCCCCGAGGCGATGGCCGTGGCCCGCAATCGAGCTTGCTGCGCGTGTTGGCAAAGGCCTTTGGGCTGGGCTTCGACCCGCTGGACTGCGCCCTGGCCGAACCGTGGACCGGGCGCCGCCCGGCCGTGTTGCAGAGCATCGATGCGCAGGTGTGGCGCACCGCCGGCGACACCCGCGAGCGTCTGGAGTTGTACGCGGCGCGGCTGATCGAGCAGGCGTTGGAAGGTCCCCTTGAACAGTTGGAAGAACCCGGCTGGGAAGACGTGAAAGCGGTTATCGAAAGCCTGCGCATCGTCGTGGCACCACGCCTGGATGCCTGCGGCCCGGCGGAAATGCGCGGTTTGCTGGATGCCCTCGACGGCCGTTTCGTGCCGGCAGGTCCGAGCGGCGCGCCGAGTCGTGGGCGCTTGGATGTACTGCCCACCGGGCGCAATTTCTTCACCGTCGATGTGCGCAACCTGCCCACCACTACGGCTTGGCGCATCGGCTTCCAGTCGGCCAGCTTGCTTCTTGAGCGGCATTTGCAGGACCACGGCGATCATTTGCGCCAGTTGGGCCTGTCGGTCTGGGGCACCGCGACCATGCGCACCGGCGGCGATGATATCGCTCAGGCCATGGCGCTGATGGGCGTGCGCCCGGTGTGGGCCACCGGCAGCCAGCGGGTGGACGACTTTGAAATCCTGCCGGTCAGCCTGCTGGACCGCCCGCGTGTGGATGTGACGCTGCGGGTGTCCGGGTTTTTCCGCGATGCCTTCGCCAACTTGATCCGCCTGTTTGACGCGGCGGTGCAGGCGGTGGCGGCGCTGGATGAGCCGGACGACATGAACCCACTGGCCGCCAAGGTGCGCAGCGAACGCGCGGCGTTGCTGGCGTCTGGCCTGGATGAAGAGGCCGCGGCGAAACAGGCCGGCTGGCGCATTTTTGGCGCCAAGCCCGGTGCCTATGGCGCAGGCGTGCAGGGCGCGATCGATGGCCGCCTGTGGCAAAGCCGCGAGGACTTGGCCGAGGTCTACTTGAACTGGGGCGGCTACGCCTATGGCGGCGCCGACGAAGGCACCGCCGCCCGCGAGCAGTTCGCCCAGCGCCTGAGCCAGGTGCAGGCCGTGCTGCAAAACCAGGACAACCGCGAGCACGACCTGCTCGACTCCAACGATTACTACCAATTCCAGGGCGGCATGCTCGCCGCCGTGGAAACCCTGAGCGGCGATAAGGCTGCCAGCTATCACGGTGATCACAGCCAGCCGGACTTGCCGAAGATCCGCACCTTGAAGGAAGAGCTGAACCGGGTGATCCGTGCCCGCGCTGCCAACCCCAAGTGGATCGATGGGGTGAAGCGTCATGGCTATAAAGGTGCGTTTGAGATGGCCGCGACCGTGGACAATCTGTTCGCCTTCGACGCCACCACCGCGCTGATCGACGATCATCAATACGCCTTGCTCGCTGACGCCTACCTGCTCGACCCCGACACCCGCGCGTTTGTGCAGCAGCACAACCCAGCGGCGTTGCGGGACATGACCGAGCGTATGCTGGAGGCGCAACAGCGTGGCCTGTGGCAGGAGCCGGGGGCGTACCGTGAAGCGTTGGAAAACTTGTTGCTGGATATAGAAGAAGGCAGTTAGAGCGCGAGATTGGCCGTTGTGGCGGGCGGTGCTGTTGTGGTGAGCGGGCTTGCCCCGCGTTGGGCTGCGAAGCGGCCCCAAAACATAGCCCCGGAGCTGCCTGGCAGACTGCGGCGCTTCTATTGGGGCTGCTTCGCAGCCCAACGCGGGGCAAGCCCGCTCGCCACAAGAAGCGGGCTCGTGACAGGGTGATTACGTGTACAGCAGAATTTAAAGAGAGACCGGATGACCGATATTCCCCATTTCCCGCTGTCCGCCGTGGTCGGCGCCGACGACCTGAAACTGGCGCTGTGCCTGACCGCCATCGACCCGAAGATCGGCGGTGTGCTGATCGAAGGCCCGCGTGGCATGGCCAAGTCCACACTGGCCCGTGGCCTGGCGGACCTGCTTGCGAGCGGTCAATTCGTCACCTTGCCGTTGGGTGCGACCGAGGAGCGACTGGTCGGTACCCTGGACCTCGACGCTGCGCTGGGCGAGGGCCGCGCGCAGTTTTCCCCCGGTGTATTGGCCAAGGCCGATGGCGGCGTGTTGTATGTCGATGAAGTCAACTTGCTGGCCGACCACTTAGTGGACCTGTTGCTGGACGTGGCGGCCAGCGGCACCAATCTGATCGAGCGTGACGGCATCTCCCATCGCCATAGCGCGCGTTTTGTGCTGATCGGCACGATGAACCCGGAAGAGGGTGAGTTGCGTCCGCAGTTACTCGACCGTTTCGGTTTTAACGTGGCCTTGAGTGGGCAGACCTTGCCAGCCGAGCGTGGCCAGATCATTCGCCGTCGCCTGGATTTCGACAGCGATCCTGTCGCGTTCTGCGCCCAGTGGGCCGAGCCCCAGGCGGCCTTGCGCGAGCGTTGCACCCAGGCTCGGGCACGGCTCGACAGTATCGCGCTGGATGACCAGGCCCTGGCGCAGATTACCGAGCGTTGCTTTGCTGCGGGCGTCGACGGCTTGCGCGCGGACTTGGTCTGGCTGCGCGGCGCCAGGGCCCATGCGGCGTGGCGCGGCGCTGATGAAATTGCCGAGGAGGATATTGAAGCCGTGGCTGAGTTTGCCCTGCGCCACCGTCGCCAGGAACAGTCGCCGCCTGCCAGTCCGCCGCCTGAAGGCCAGTCGCCCAAGTCCAGCGAGGTTTCGCCGGGTCAAGGCCAATGGGGTGACATGCCCGCGCCGCCGCTGCCCACCGGCGCACGTCGCGAAGTGCCCAGCTGGCCAAAAAAGCCCTAGGCATTCGCCCCCGACCTGACGCGGGGGCGGATGCCCGGCCCAAGGCAGGGCGACTGGACAGAGGCAGGCAGGGCAAGGCGCGCAGCGCGCAACAGGGTTCGATCAACTGGCCGGGCACCTTGCTTGGCGGCCGACCGCACTCCCGTGAGGATTTGCTGTTTCACCTGCGCAGCCGTTCTGCCCAGCAATTGTGGCTGGTGATTGTCGACGCATCGGCCTCTACTCGGCGCCATCACGCGTTGACCGATGCCAAGGGCTTGCTGGCCCAGCTGTTTGATGACGCGTACCGACAACGGGCGCGCATGGCATTGCTGACCGCCAGCGGGCAGGCGCCCAAATGGCAGGTGCAGGGCTTGAAGGCGGCGAAAGGCTTGGCAGGCTGGCTGGATCAGCTCGGCGCGGGCGGTGGCACCCCATTGCTGGCCGCATTGACCGAGGCCGGGCAGTGGCTGACGGCTCGGCGCAGGCGTTATCCGGCTGAGGAGCAGCGTTTATTGGTGATCACCGATGGACGCCTCAAGGACATCGCCGCGTTGCCGTCGTTGGAGTGTTCAGGGTTGCTGGTGGATATCGAGCGCGGGCCAATCAGGCTGGGCCGGGCCGAGGCGCTGGCGGCCGGGTTGCAGTTGGATTATCGGCATATCGATAATTTGTAGTGGCGGTGTCGCCGCTATCGGGGGCAAGCCGCCTCCCACATTTGACCGAGTACACCCTTTTGGAGTGCGGTCAGTGGTGAGAGGGGGCTTGCCCCCGATGAGGCACTCACAGACACCACACACTCCATCAGCCAGCCCCTGGCACATTCGGCCAAAGATCCGCCACCAGGAACAACCGCTCGGCTTCCTCCCAATCCTCGCCGCTCTGCACCATGCGCACGAGCAACTGCGCGGGCGCCATCGGATCGAGCTCCCTCAGCCAATGCTGCATCTGTTCTTCACTCCACACTTCATCCGCCGAGTAGTGCGCCGGCGCCAGCCACGCATGCCGGGGCAATGGTTGCCAGCGACCTGGCGCGCTGGCGCTGACAAAATCCTGCCAATCACGCTGATGCAACCAGCGCCCCCGTAAATGCTGCGGATGGGCGCCGTGGGGCGCTTCGGCCAGTCCAGGCCAGGGATAGAGCAAATACCCGCCGAGCCACAAATGCGCATCGAACTGCTGGATATCCAGCGCCGCCAGTGCTTCGCGGCTTTCCGGACGCGCCGAAATAGGCAATTGATGCTGGGCAAGATGCGCCAACTTGCGGTCCAGTCGGTCATGGCAGCCCGGCCCCAGCCACTGCGCCGGGTTCTCGCCATTACCCGCCTGCGGCCCGAGATAGAGCTTGATTGCCAGTTCCAGGTGATGCACGCCATCGCGGTCGCGCAGCAACATGTCCAACTCACCCAGGGTATGCCCGGCGCGGCGGATCGGCAGGTTGGCGGCGAGCAACTCCACGCCCGGCGCATGCTGCACGGCGAATTGCCAAAGTCGCTCGTAGTACAGGCCCAGGCGGCGGGTGCGGGCCAGGCTTAACCAGTGCTGCAAGTCACGGCTGTCCTGGTCCAGTTGCCGCAGCCAGCGTTCCAGACGCTCGGGCGCCTGCACCCAGTCGCTGCCGGCCAGTGGATGGCGCTGCGGCCAAGGCGTCTGCGCGAGCATCGGCGGGGCGAGCACCACCCACGCCAGGTCGCGCACCTCAGGGTGACGCAATTGGCGGGGTAAGCTGTGCAGGTCGGGGAATACGGTCATGGTCCGAGCATAGCCTTTTAATGCGGGCGCAGGATGAGCAGAAGCCCTGAGAACCATTGTCATCAAGGCTTGGCGATGACAAAGGATTTTGTCTGAGGCGGCCTTTCGCCCATAATCGTTTCTTTTTTGCCACACCCCATATCCCGCAGGAGCCCCATGGAGCACTTTCGCAATATCGGCATTATCGGTCGCCTGGGCAGTACCCAGGTGCTGGACACCGTCCGCCGGCTGAAAAAATTCCTGCTGGATCGCCACCTGCACGTGATCCTCGAAGACACCATCGCCGAGATTCTTCCTGGCCACGGCCTGCAAACCTCGTCGCGCAAAATGCTCGGCGAAGTGTGCGACATGGTCATCGTGGTGGGCGGCGACGGTAGCCTGCTCGGTGCCGCGCGGGCGTTGGCGCGGCATAACGTGCCGGTGCTGGGGATCAACCGGGGCAGCCTGGGTTTTCTCACCGATATCCGCCCCGATGAACTGGAAGTCGAAGTGGCCAAGGTGCTCGACGGCCACTACCTGGTGGAAAACCGCTTCCTGTTGCAAGCCGAAGTGCGCCGCCACGGCGAAGCCATCGGCCAGGGCGATGCTCTCAACGATGTGGTGCTTCACCCCGGTAAATCCACGCGGATGATCGAGTTCGAGTTGTACATCGACGGCCAGTTCGTGTGCAGCCAGAAGGCTGACGGCCTGATCGTCGCCACGCCCACCGGTTCCACGGCCTACGCGCTGTCGGCCGGCGGGCCGATCATGCATCCCAAGCTGGATGCCATTGTGATCGTGCCGATGTATCCCCATATGTTGTCGAGCCGACCGATTGTGGTCGATGGCAACAGTGAGCTGAAAATCGTGGTGTCCAAAGACATGCAAATCTACCCGCAGGTTTCCTGTGACGGGCAGAACCACTTCACCTGCGCCCCCGGTGACACCATCACCGTGAGCAAAAAGGCGCAGAAGCTGCGGTTGATCCACCCGCTGGACCACAACTATTACGAAGTGTGCCGCACCAAGTTGGGCTGGGGCAGCCGCTTGGGGGGTGGAGGCGACTGATGCTCGATCCCGCGCGTAGCTACGACCTGATTGGTGACGTGCACGGTTGCGCTCATACCCTTGAGCACTTGCTCGACCAAATGGGTTACCACAAGCAGGGCGGCACCTGGCGCCATCCGTCGCGCATGGCGGTGTTCCTCGGCGATATCATCGACCGTGGCCCACGCATCCGCGAGGCGCTGCATATCGTCCACGACATGGCCGAGGCCGGCCAGGCGCTGTGCATCATGGGCAACCACGAGTTCAACGCTCTGGGCTGGACTACGCCGGCGCCACCGGGCAGTGGCAAGCAGTTCGTGCGTGAGCACAACCCACGGCATGCGCGGTTGATTCAAGAGACCCTGACCCAGTTCGAACACCACCCGGCCGACTGGCACGACTTCCTCGGCTGGTTCTACGACATGCCGCTGTTTGTCGATGCCGGGCGTTTCCGCGTGGTGCATGCGTGCTGGGACGACGGCTTTATCACGCCGCTGCGTGCGACCTTCCCGGATGGCTGCATCGACCAGCACTTCCTGCAGGCCGCTGCCGTCCCTGGCAGTTTTGCCTGCAACGCCTTTGACCGCCTGCTGCGCGGCACCGACATGCGCCTGCCCGATGGCCTGACGCTCACCGGTGGCGACGGTCTGACGCGTTCGTTCTTCCGCACCAAGTTCTGGGAAGACGACCCGAAGACTTACGGCGACATCGTGTTCCAGCCCGACGCACTGCCCGAACCGGTGGCGCGCACGCCGCTGTCCTCAAGTGAAAAAAATTCACTGCTGCGCTATGGCGTCGACGAGCCGTTGCTGTTCGTCGGCCACTACTGGCGCAGCGGCAAACCGGCGCCGATCCGCGACAACCTGGCTTGCCTGGACTACAGCGCAGTGCTGTACGGCAAGCTGGTGGCGTATCGCCTGGATCAGGAAACCCGCCTCGATCCACGTAAATTCGTATGGGTCGATGTTGAGCGGCCCGAGGTCATCACATGAGTACCGTGGCTGTACTGCGCCTGCCCCTGAGTGTCGATCTGGGCGGCTTCGTCAAACTGCTGCAACGCATGCAAGTGCCCCATCGCGTCAGCGAAGAGGCGGGCGAGCAGGTGTTGTGGGTGCCCGAGACCATCAGCGACGACGTGCGCGTGCTGTACCAGCGGTTTCCCGCCGGTGACCCCGACCAGCAACTGGATATCCCTGAACAGGCGCCGATGACGCGTCCGAGTTTTGCCCAGCAAGTGCGTCACAGCCCGGTTACGGCGTCTGTGCTGCTGGCGAGCATTATCGTCGGCGCACTGACCTTGCTGGGGGACAACCTGCAAGCCGTCGCCTGGCTGACGTTTTTGCCGTTCCGCATCCTGGGCGAGTACATCCAATTCACGCCGCTGGCCGACAGTTTGGCGTCGGGGCAGTGGTGGCGGTTGGTTACGCCGATGTTGATCCACTTCGGCATCCTGCACCTGGCCATGAACGGCATGTGGTACTGGGAACTGGGACGGCGTATCGAAGCACGCCAGGGCAGTGTCAACTTGCTCGGTTTGACCGTGCTGTTCAGCCTGGTCTCCAACTACGCTCAATACGCTTACGGTGGCCCCGGTTTGTTCGGCGGGTTGTCGGGCGTGCTGTATGGCCTGCTCGGGCATTGCTGGATCTTTCATTTACTCTCGCCGAATCCTGCTTATCGCCTGCCCCGTGGCGTGCTGGCGATGATGCTGATTTGGCTGGTGCTCTGCATGTCGGGGCTGGTCTCTATGATCGGCTTCGGCGAAATCGCCAACGCAGCCCACGTGGGCGGCCTGGTTATCGGTTGCCTCACCGGTTTGCTGGGTGGGCTGTACAGCCGCCGCAAATCGTCTATTTGATAAGGAAGAGCCTAATGTCCTCTTTTGCTGAAATGATCGAAAACATCACCCCGGACATCTACGAGAGCCTCAAGCTCGCCGTGGAAATCGGCAAGTGGTCCGATGGCCGCAAGCTCACCGCCGAACAGCGTGAACTGTCCCTGCAAGCGATGATCGCCTGGGAAATCCAGAACTTGCCGGAAGACCAGCGCACCGGCTACATGGGCCCGCAGGAATGCGCGTCCAAATCCGAGCCGGTGGCGAACATCCTGTTCAAGTCGGATGCGATCCATTGATTGAAATTGGTCGCGGTGCAGTCAGCAAAATGTCGGCGCAACTCGGTGAGCCGACCGTTCAATACGCGTTTCGCCTGGGCGAGACCGAGGTGCCGGTCAACCCATTGATCGGTACCCATATCCGCCTGGAGTACCTCGGCGCCATCCATTGCAGCCATTGCGGCCGCAAGACCAAGACCAGCTTCAGCCAGGGTTATTGCTACCCGTGCATGACCAAGCTGGCCCAGTGCGACCTGTGCATCATGAGCCCCGAGCGTTGCCATTACGACGCCGGCACTTGCCGTGATCCAGGCTGGGGCGAGAAATTTTGCATGACCGACCACGTGGTTTACCTGGCCAATTCATCGGGGATCAAGGTCGGCATCACGCGCGCCACCCAACTGCCGACGCGCTGGCTGGACCAGGGCGCGAGCCAGGCGTTGCCGATCCTGCGAGTTGCCACGCGCCAGCAGTCCGGCTTCGTCGAAGACGTGCTGCGCAGCCAGGTGGCCGACAAGACCAACTGGCGTGCATTGCTCAAGGGCGACGCACAACCCGTAGACCTCAAGCAGGTGCGTGACGAACTGTTCGCCTCCTGCGCCGAAGGCTTGGAAAACCTGCAGGAACGCTTTGGCCTGCAAGCCATCCAACCGGTGACCGACATCGAGCCGATTGAGATTCGCTACCCGGTGGAGCAGTATCCGGCCAAGATCGTCAGCTTCAACCTGGACAAGAATCCGATTGCCGAAGGCACGCTGCTGGGGATCAAGGGCCAATACCTGATCTTCGACACCGGCGTTATCAATATTCGTAAGTACACGGCCTACCAACTCGCCGTGCACCAGTAGAAGGATGCCACCCATGCGCACCGAACAACCGAAGATGATTTACCTGAAGGATTATCAGGCGCCGGACTACCTGATCGATGAGACGCACCTGACCTTCGAGTTGTTCGAGGACCACAGCCTGGTCCACGCGCAGCTGGTGATGCGCCGTAACCCCGAGCGTGGCGCGGGCCTGCCGCCGTTGGTGCTCGATGGCCAGCAGTTGGAGCTGGTGAGCGTGAACCTGGCCGACCAGGAACTGACGGACGCTGACTACCAACTGACTGATAGCCACCTGACCGTGCACCCGACGGCGGCGACCTTTACCCTCGATACCACGGTCAAGATCCACCCGGAAACCAATACCGCTCTGGAAGGCTTGTACAAATCCGGCAGCATGTTTTGCACCCAATGCGAGGCCGAGGGCTTCCGCAAAATCACCTATTACCTCGACCGCCCGGATGTGATGAGCACCTTCACCACCACGGTGATCGCCGAGCAGCACAGCTACCCGGTGCTGCTGTCCAACGGCAACCCGATTGCCAGCGGCCCCGGTGAAGACGGCCGCCACTGGGCGACGTGGGAAGACCCGTTCAAGAAACCCGCTTATCTGTTTGCCCTGGTGGCCGGAGATTTGTGGTGCGTCGAAGACAGCTTCACCACCATGACCCAGCGCGAAGTGGCGTTGCGCATCTACGTCGAGCCAGAAAACATCGACAAGTGCCAGCACGCCATGACCAGCCTGAAGAAATCCATGCGCTGGGACGAAGAAACCTACGGCCGTGAGTACGACCTCGACATCTTTATGATCGTCGCGGTGAACGACTTCAACATGGGCGCCATGGAGAACAAGGGTCTCAATATCTTCAACTCCAGCGCCGTGCTGGCCCGCGCCGAAACCGCCACCGATGCCGCGCACCAGCGCGTCGAGGCCATCGTCGCCCACGAATACTTCCACAACTGGTCGGGCAACCGCGTGACCTGCCGCGACTGGTTCCAGCTGTCGCTCAAGGAAGGCTTCACCGTGTTCCGCGACTCCGGCTTCTCGGCTGACATGAACTCGGCCACGGTCAAGCGTATCCAGGACGTGGCGTACCTGCGGACTCACCAGTTCGCCGAAGACGCCGGCCCGATGGCCCATGCGGTGCGCCCGGACAGTTTTATCGAGATCTCCAACTTCTACACCCTGACTGTTTACGAAAAGGGTTCGGAAGTGGTCGGCATGATCCACACCTTGCTGGGCGCCGAAGGCTTCCGTAAAGGCAGCGACCTGTACTTCGAGCGCCACGACGGCCAGGCCGTGACCTGCGACGATTTCATCAAGGCCATGGAAGACGCCAACGGCGCCGACCTGAGCCAGTTCAAGCGCTGGTACAGCCAGGCCGGTACACCGCGTCTGGCGGTGAGCGAGTCGTACGATGCCGCGGCGAAGACCTACAGCCTGACCTTCCGCCAGAGCTGCCCGGCAACCCCGGACAAGGTCGAGAAACTGCCGTTCGTGATTCCAGTTGAGCTGGGCTTGCTGGACGGGAAGGGCGCCGGTATCGCCTTGCGCCTGGCCGGTGAAGCAGCGGCGGGCGGTACGTCCCGCGTGATTTCGGTGACTGAGGCCGAGCAGACGTTCACGTTTGTCGACATCGCTGAACAGCCGTTGCCGTCGCTGCTGCGCGGCTTCTCGGCGCCGGTGAAACTGAGCTTCCCGTACAGCCGCGATCAGTTGATGTTCCTGATGCAACACGACAGCGACGGCTTCAACCGCTGGGATGCCGGCCAGCAACTGTCGGTGCAGGTGTTGCAGGAACTGATTGGCCAGCATCAGGCGGGCCAGGCGCTGAAAATGGATCAACGCCTGATCGACGCGCTGCGTACGGTACTGAGCGACGAAAGTCTGGATCAGGCGATGGTCGCGGAAATGCTCTCGTTGCCTGGCGAAGCCTACCTGACAGAAATCAGCGAAGTGGCGGATGTGGATGCGATCCACGCCGCACGCGAATTTGCACGCAAGCAACTGGCCGACAACCTGTTCGAAGGGCTGTGGCTGCGTTATCAGGCCAATCGCGACCTGTCCAAGCAAACCCCATATGTGGCAGCGGCCGAGCACTTTGCCCGTCGCGCCTTGCAGAACATCGCCCTGTCGTACCTGATGCTCAGCGGCAAGCCTGAGGTGTTGGCGGCCACCCTGGAGCAGTTCGACACCAGTGACAACATGACCGAGCGCCTGACCGCGCTGGCGGTGCTGGTGAACTCACCGTTCGATGCGGAAAAAGCCCAGGCGTTGGCGGTGTTTGCCGAGAACTTCAAGGACAACCCGTTGGTGATGGACCAGTGGTTCAGTGTGCAGGCCGGCAGCACTTTGCCGGGCGGGCTGGCGCGGGTCCAGGCGTTGATGGAGCACCCGGCGTTCACGCTCAAAAACCCGAACAAAGTGCGTGCACTGATCGGCGCCTTTGCCGGGCAGAACCTGATCAACTTCCATGCGGCGGATGGCTCCGGCTACCGCTTCCTGGCGGATCTGGTGATTCAGTTGAATGGCTTCAACCCGCAGATTGCGTCGCGCCAGTTGGCGCCGTTGACCCGCTGGCGTAAATACGACAGCGCGCGACAGGCGCTGATGAAGGCCGAGCTGGAGCGCATTCGTGGTTCGGGCGAGCTGTCGAGCGATGTGTTCGAGGTGGTCAGTAAGAGCCTTGCGTAAGTTCGAAGGTTAAGAAAACGGCCTGTCAGGAGTGCGTGCATGACTTTCGACTCGCCTCTCGCTGCCTATCAACACGCCATCGCCCAACAGGGCTTCGTCTCTGACGATGCCCAGCGGCGGGCGGTGGATGCCCTTCAAGCCTGCCATGAGGCTCTACACCAAGGGCGTGCACCGGTCACCGGTGTCTACCTGTGGGGGCCGGTGGGTCGGGGCAAAACCTGGTTGATGGACCAGTTCTACCAGAGCCTGCGAGTGCCGGCGCGGCGTCAGCACTTTCATCACTTCATGGGGTGGGTGCATCAGCGTTCATTCGAGCTTACTGGCACCGCCGACCCGTTGCAGGCCCTAGCGCGAGAGCTGAGCAGGGCGGTGCGCGTACTCTGCTTTGACGAGTTGTTCGTCAATGACATCGGGGACGCGATTATCCTGGGTCGGTTGTTCCAGGTGATGTTCGAGGAAGGTGTGGTGATGGTCTGCACCTCCAACCAGCCTCCCGACCAACTGTATGCCGATGGCTTCAACCGCGAACGGTTTTTTCCGGGTATCGCAGCGATCAAGCAGCATATGCGGGTGGTGGCGGTGGACGGCGGTGAAGACCATCGTTTGCATCCAGGTGTCGGCATGCAGCGTTATTGGGTGAATCAGCCCGAGGCGCTTGCGACTGTCTTCACGCAATTGGCAGAAGGGCAGGTGGTGAGCCACGAGCCGGTCGTTGTCGGTCACCGTAGCATCGTGACGGTGCGGTCCAGTGACAGCGTGCTTTGGTGTCGTTATGCCGACCTGTGCGAACAACCCTTGGCCGCTATGGACTTCATGCTGCTGTGTGATCGCTTCAAGGCGATTTTACTTGGCGAGGTGCCTGACCTGAGTGCGCAGCAGCGCCCGGGCCGGATTGCCCGAGGCACCGAAGACGGCGCCCAGCGGGTGGTGGCGGGTGATCGCGAATTGCCGCAGTTGTCGGTGCACGACGACAGCGTGCGTCGGTTCATCGCCCTGGTGGATGAGTGCTACGACCGCAAGGTGCCCCTGTTCATCGAGGCCCGAGTGCCGCTGGAGCGCCTCTATACCCAGGGCTACCTGGAGTTTCCCTTCCGCCGCACCCTGAGCCGGCTGCAGGAGATGCAATTGCAGCGTTTCGGCTAAGGCGTGCAGGGCAACCTCCTAAATCTGCCGCCAGCGCTTTTTCGTCGGCATGAACCTCGCGCTTTCTGGCAGATATTTGTAGTTTTTCTCCTTCATCTACCGCCGACTCCACGCTTACAATCGAGCCCCTCAAAGGGAGCCGATTCCCTTGTTGTCGTGATCGAGGAAGGCAATGGAAACCCCAGATATCCTGGTGCTGCAAGCCAGCTACACCAACCCCGTGCACGCTGAAGCCATAGGCCGCGTGCTCAACCACTACGCACAAGACCCCATGGGCGGAAGCCATAGCCTGCCCGCTGACCTTCTAGAGCAACTGCCGGCCGAATTGGCCAAGCGCCCCCATGCCTTCAGTGTGCTGGCGTTCGTAGGTGGCGTGCCGGCGGGGCTGGTGAATTGTTTTGAAGGGTTCTCCACCTTTGCCTGCCGTCCACTGGTCAACATTCATGACGTGGTGGTGATGAATGAGTTCCGCGGCCTGGGCCTGAGTCAGAAAATGCTGCAAAAGGTCGAGGAAGTTGCCCGCCAGCGCGGTTGCTGCAAGATCACCCTGGAGGTGCTTGAGGGTAATGCTATCGCTCAGTCGGCGTATCGAAAGTTTGGCTTTGATGATTCAAAGTTTGATCCGGCTCATGGCCGCATGCTGTTCTGGAACAAGCCGCTTTAATAAATAACAGGCAAAAAAAGGGCGCCATTAAATGGCGCCCAATAAACCTTTGCCAACGGAGCGGAATGGCCCAGGGTGTTGCGGATTAACTAAACATTAATTAACTCTTCGGTTGTTCCTGATTGGTGGTGCTGGTCTTGGAAGACGTGTCGTCGGCGGATGCTGTTTGCTCGTTAGTGCCGTGAACCTTCTGCTGCATGAAAGTGAAGTTGTTGTAGTACTCCTTCGCACGCTCCGAGCCATCTTCTGCAAAAGCGGCGGCGGAGGTTAGGGTCATCAGGCTGGCAAGCATCAAAGTAGAGAGTTTCATCGGGGTATTCTCATTAAGTGTGATCGGTTATCCGTTCTGTCCTTGAGCAGATTCATGGGGCGATTTTGCAGCGATCTTATTAAGTGGGAATTAACTCGAGAAACGTCCGAAGTTAACAATTTCGTTAACTTCGGGTTGTGCGCTTTAAAGTCTCCAGTCCAAGGCCAACGTAATGGCGCGCGGGTCACCCCAGTACACGCCGTTATAGAAGCCGACACGCTCGTAATATTTTTTATCAAACAGGTTGTTGACGTTAAGCGACGCTGAAACATGGTCGTCGAATTGATAGCGGGACATGAGGTTAACCACGGTGTAGGCCTGCTGCGTGATTTTTGCCCGGGTGGTGATCGGGTCGCCATCGGTATCGCGCGCACCGGTCGGTCGATTGCTGAAATCATAGAAATCGCTTTGCCAGTTCACGGCGCCGCCGACGGTGAGGTTGCGCCATGTACCCGGCAGGCGGTAAGCGCTGGATACTTTCAGCAGGTTCAGCGGCTGACCCGTGTTATTGCGGTTGCCCGAACCGTTGACCGAATGGGTGTAGGTGTAGCCTGCCGTGAGGTTCCAGTCGGGCATCACTTCCCCGGACGCTTCCAGTTCGAAGCCGTTCACTTTGTTGCCTTTGCCGCCTGACTTGTAATATTCCTCGCCGGTCCTTGGGTTGCGTGGCACCGAGTAATCGCGCTCGGCAACGTTGTCCTGGGTACTCCAGAAATACGCCGCCGCCAGGTTCAGGCGCTCTTGCAGCACGCTCCCCTTGATGCCCACTTCGTAGTTGCTGCCCACCACCGGCTCAAGGAATTTCTTGTTGGCATCCTTGAGGCTTTGGGGTTTGAAAATATCGGTGTAGCTGGCGTAGACGGTGTACTCCGGTGTTATGTCGTAAAGCAGCCCGGCATAGGGCGTCCACATGTCGTTGTGGGTCTGGCTGGTTTTGCCAGCGGCGGTCAGTTGGTCGTTGTCGTCGTATCGGGGGGCCGCGCTTTTCAGTTCCCAACTGCCATAGCGGCTGCCCAGTACCGCATGCAGGCGGTCGGTGAGACTCAGTCGCGTGGCCAGGTAGCCGGCCTTCTGTTCCTTGCTGCTGTGTTCGCCTTTGAGGCCGGTGACGGTGTCGCCGAACTTAGCGATCCCGCCCATGTATTTCCAGTCTTCAATGCTGTAGTAGCCGGCTGGGATGTTCTCGCGCATAAACGGCGAATTGTCCCGTTGCGCGGCCTCGCCGTAGCCCATCATCAAGGCGTGTTCGCGGCCCAGCAACTGATAGCTGCCGGCCAGGTTGAGGTCGATGGCTTCCATCCGCGAGGTGCCGCGCATGTGGCTCGCCCAGGCGGTCATGCCGCTGCGGTCGTCGTTGGGGAAACCCGAGCCGCCGTAGTAGACCTTGCCATCTGTGTCGCTCTGGCGATGGGTGTAGGCGGCTTTGATATGCCAATCGCCACCCAGTCGATGTTCGAGGGTCGCGAAAGTGGTCTTGTCCGTCAGCGGCCAGGAACTCCAGTGCGCGGCCATGTTGGTGGAGCGCGACAGCCCGGCCTTGCCGCCCTGGCTGTTCCAGTACGGCACGGTGCCCCAGGACGTGCCCTGGACTTGTTTGTTCTGGTAATCAAAACCTACGGCCAGCACGGTGTCGTCTGACAGATCGCCTTCGAGAATGCCGTAGCCGACCTCCCGCTGTAGCTCATAGTTGTCACGGAAGGATTGGCTGTCGCGATAGGCCAGCACGGTACGCCCGCGCAACTTGCCGTCGAACGCCAGCGGGCCGCCCACGTCCACGTAGCTGTAATAGTTGTCATGGCTGCCCGCGCTTACGCCGGTTTTCGCCTGCCACTGGGCGGTGGGGCGCTTGCGCACCATGTTGATAGTGGCTGAAGGGTCGCCCGCTCCGGTGGTCAGGCCCGTGGCGCCGCGCACCACTTCGATGTGGTCGTAGATGATGGTGTCAGCGTCGGACTTCATGTAGCCGAAGGTGTTGAGCATCCCATCAATCTGGAAATTGGTGATGCCATAGCCGCGAGAGGAGTAGGACACGCGGTCTGAGTCGTTGTGCTGCACGTTGATACCGGTGGTCTGGCGCAGCACGTCGGTCAAGGTATTGAGATTGAAATCGTCCATCTGCTGGCGCGTGATCACCGAAATCGACTGCGGGGTTTCTTTCACGGATAGGTTGAGGCGGGTGGCGGTGCTCATCGAACCGGTGGTGTAGGCACCGGTGTGCTCAGTGGTCGCGCCCAGGCCTTCGGCGGTGATGCGGGTGGCGCCGAGTTCGAGTTGGGTCTGTTCGGGGTCGGTTTCAGCCAGCAGGTCCGGGCTCAGCGCTGCGCTGCACAGGCCGAGCGTGAGGGTCATGGAACGGGTAATTGGCGCGAACATCGCGTGAGACTCCTTGTCGTCTTTGCGGCCACCCCGGAAAGGGAAGGCCTTGGCTCAAAGACGAAAGGAGGAGCGGAACTTTAGGGTTAAACGAGAATGATTGTTATCTTTCTGTTACGAACCCGGCGCTTCCTGGAGCACCACATCGGTCGGGCCAACCTTCTTCGGCTTGATCAGGCTGAAGTCGATCAGGGCCTTCTGCTGGCGCAAGTACGGGTTGCCGATCAGTTGCGGACGTGCTTTGAAACTGTCGCTCACCAGGCTTTTGCTGCGGTCGATTTCATCGGAGCTCAACCCGGCCAGGTCGGCCCAGGTGTGGATCAACTGCGAGCTGGTGTAAGGGCGTTGCAGATCGCCGGCGAAACTCCAGTCATGGCTCTCACGCCATTTCGGCGAGGCATAGGCCATGAAGGGAATGGTGTACATCGGCGCAGTCGGTTTGCCTTCGTTACGCCCCAGTGTGGCGTGGCCGGCGGAGTCGAATACGTCTTCACCGTGGTCGGACAGGTATAGCAGGAAGCCGTTTGGATCGGTCTTGGCGTAATCCTTGATCAGGCTCGACACTACGAAGTCGTTATACAGCACGGCATTGTCGTAGCTGTTGTAGGTGGGCAATTGATCATCGCTGATGCCTGCCGGTACGCCTTGGCGATCGGTGAATTTGTCGAACGTCGGCGGGTAACGGTACTGGTAGCTCATGTGAGTGCCGAGCAGGTGCACCACAATGAACTTGCGCTCCGCTGGATCGGCCAGGGCCTTGGAGAATGGCGCGAGGACGTCACCGTCGTATTGGCGTGCGTTCTGGTTGCGGTTGTTGTTCAGGTACACCTGTTCGTCGGCCTGTTCGGAAAAGGTCGTGAGCATGGTGTTGCGCTTGGTCATGGTCTGCTGGTTGGTGATCCAGTAAGTCTTGTAGCCGGCCTGTTTCATCACGCTGACAATCGACGGGGTTTTCAGGTACAGGTCCGGGTTCTCTTCATCGGCGAACGTCAGCACCTGTTGCAGCGCTTCGATGGTGTAGGGGCGCGGGGTGATGACGTTGTCGAACACCGCCAGTTGGTCGCGCAGTTTGTCCAGTTCCGGCGTGGTGTTGCGCGGGTAACCGTAGAGGCTCATGCGCTGGCGGTTGGTGGATTCGCCGATGACCAACACCAGGGTCGAGGGCTGGCCGGCCATGGTGTCCTTGAGATTGGTCAAGGGCGCAATCTGGCTGGCGCTGTCGAGCATGCCTTGCATGTTGTCGAGTTGTTCGGTGTAGCGGCGATAGGCGACGATCATCTGCCAAGGCACGGCAGGCTCGATGCGCGATTCAAAGCGGTCGATGGCGTCGTCCAGGGTGTCGCTGCGGGCAATTTGCTTGACCAGCGGGTATCCGACAATGGCCACCAGGATCGCCGTTGCCGCCACCAGGGCTTGGCCGCGCGGCAGGTACACCGGTCGCACACGGGTCCACAGGAAAACTGCGACGGCGGTGTGGGCAATAAAGGCCAGCACGATCCACCAAGCGAAGTATTGGGTGGCGTATTCACCGGCTTCAGAGATGTTCGACTCGAACATGATGAAGATGACGCTTTGGGAAAACTCCTGCTGGTAGATGAAGAAGTAACCCAGGCTTGCCATGGAGCAGGCCCACAGCACCACGCCAATCAGGGCGGCGAGCAAGCGCGTACGGCGTGGGAAAACGAGCAGGGGGGCGAGCCACAGTGCGCTCATGAAGAACGCTTGGCGAAAACCACTGAAGCCGGACGTGCCGCTGAGCTGGATCAGCAGTTGTGTGATGCCGGAGAAGTACCAGAAAAACAGGAATAGCCAGCCAAGACCGGCCCAATCAAAGCCTTTCGCAGACTTAGTGCTGCGTTCGAACATCGCCATCCAGCGCTCCAACCCGGTAGTTTTTCAATCACGCGCAGGGCTGCGCGCAATAGAGGCCACCCTTGCATTGGGGTGGCCCTTGTGGGCGGGAGTATCGGGAAGTGCGTGTGAAAACTTTGTGAGATTTGTGTAGCCGTTATCTTACAAAGTCATGACAGGGCTCAGCAGAGCGCAGGTTGCGCGCCGTAAGGCTGATCCAGCTGGGCTTGAATGATATGAGCACGCAAGCGCATGACCTCCTGCTGCAACTGCTCGCGTTCGTCTTTCAACTGGCGCAGTTCATCGCGACGGAGCGTGACGTAGAGGGTCTGGGGAGGACGGGTCATCTGTGCAGTGCTCATTGCTTACCTCGCAAATAGCCGGTGTGTCGCGGTGTGCCAGAACGCTTGAGTCGAGGTTCTCGGCAACAGTCGGAAGCAATTCTGAATTCTTTTTCAGCGCAATGGAACTTTTTTATTTTTGGTGGTCCTGTGACTTTTGCTGCTGTGATGTTGAAACGATGGCAACTTTTTTGTCATGAAACTACATGGATCTGCCCCTGACTAACCCTCATTAGCCTCATTGCGCTATAAACTATGTCACACATTTATTTAGTAGTTAGGAGCATCAGCACATGCAACTGGGGATTATCGGACTAGGCCGCATGGGCGGGAATATTGCACGGCGCCTGATGCTCAATGGGCATACCACCGTTGTTTTCGACCGTAACGAAGCATTTGTCAAAGGCTTGAGCGAGGAGGGCGCCACTGGCGTTGCCGACTTGAAAGCCCTGGTTGCCGGGCTGCAAAAGCCTCGCGCCGTGTGGGTGATGTTGCCAGCAGGCGACCCCACTGAAAACACCATCAATGAACTCAGTGAGCTGCTTGAAGACGGTGACGTGATCATCGACGGCGGCAACACCAACTATAAGGATGACGTTCGTCGCGGCAAGGCGTTGGCGCAAAAGGGCCTGCACTACGTTGATGTCGGCACCTCTGGCGGCGTCTGGGGCCTGGAACGCGGCTATTGCATGATGATCGGTGGCGATACCGAGACCGTGCAACGCCTTGACCCTATCTTCGCCGCGCTGGCACCGGGCCTGGGCAATATCCCGCGCACCAAGGACCGTTCCGCCTCCGCAGATCCGCGCGCCGAGCAGGGTTATATCCACGCCGGTCCTGCCGGTTCCGGGCATTTCGTCAAGATGATCCACAACGGCATCGAGTACGGAATGATGCAGGCCTTCGCCGAAGGTTTTGACATCCTCAAGACCAAGAACTCGGACAACCTGCCGGAAGACCAGCGTTTCGACCTCAACGTTGCCGATATCGCCGAAGTCTGGCGCCGTGGCAGTGTGGTTTCGTCCTGGTTGCTGGACCTGACCGCCGACGCCCTGGCCACCGACCCGAAACTTGAAGGCTACTCGGGTTCCGTCGCCGACAGCGGCGAAGGCCGCTGGACCATCGAAGCCGCCATGGAACAAGCCGTGCCGGTACCGGTGCTGTCCACCTCGTTGTTCGCGCGGTTCCGCTCGCGCCAGCAGAGCACCTACGGTGACAAGATGCTGTCTGCCATGCGCTTCGGCTTTGGTGGTCATGTGGAGACTTCCAAAAAATGACCGCTAACGGCAAGAAACCCAAGGCCGAACCCGCACCCCCAACAACGCTGTTTCTGTTTGGCGCCCATGGCGATCTGGTCAAGCGCCTGCTCATGCCGGCGCTGTACAACCTCAGTCGTGATGGCCTGTTGGGCGATGGGCTGCGCATTGTAGGCGTTGATCACAACGCCATCAGCGATGCCGACTTCGCCAAGAAACTCGAGGATTTCATTCGCACCGAGGCTGCGAGCAAGGTCAAGGGTAATGGCGAGAACGCTTTGGACCCGGACTTGTGGGCGCAGTTGGCCAAAGGCATCAGCTACGTCGAGGGTGATTTCCTCGACGACAGCACCTACGCCGACATCGGCAAGAAAATCGCCGACAGCGGCACCGGCAACGCTGTGTTCTACCTGGCCACTGCGCCCCGCTTCTTCAGTGAAGTGGTGCAGCGCCTGGGCAGTGCCGGATTGTTGACGGAGACTGATGACAGCTTCCGGCGTGTGGTGATCGAAAAGCCGTTCGGCTCCGACCTCGCCACCGCCGAAGCGCTGAACGCCAGCTTGCTCAAGGTGATGAGCGAGAAGCAGATCTACCGCATTGACCATTATCTGGGTAAGGAAACCGTACAGAACATCCTGATCAGCCGTTTCTCCAACGTGCTGTTCGAGGCGTTCTGGAACAACCATTACATTGATCATGTGCAAATCACCGCCGCCGAAACCGTTGGTGTGGAAACCCGGGGTAATTTCTTCGAAAAAACCGGCACCCTGCGGGACATGGTGCCGAACCACCTGTTCCAGTTGTTGGCGATGGTGGCCATGGAGCCGCCCGCCGCATTTGGTGCCGACGCTGTGCGCGGTGAAAAGGCCAAGGTAATTGGCGCGGTACGGCCGTGGTCCCTGGAAGATGCGCGGGCCAACTCGGTGCGTGGGCAGTACACCGCTGGCGAAATCGGCGGCAAGTCGTTGCCGGGCTACCGGGAAGAAGCCAACGTCGCGCCCGACAGCAGCACCGAGACCTTCGTTGCCCTCAAGGTGATGATCGACAACTGGCGCTGGGTCGGTGTGCCGTTCTACCTGCGTACCGGTAAGCGCATGAGCGTGCGCGACACCGAAATCGTGATCTGCTTTAAACCGGCGCCTTATGCGCAGTTCCGCGATACCGAGGTTGATGAGCTCAAGCCCACCTACCTGAAAATCCAGATCCAGCCCAACGAAGGCATGTGGTTTGACCTGCTGGCTAAAAAGCCAGGGCCGACCCTCGATATGGCCAACATTCAGTTGGGCTTTGCCTACAAGGACTTCTTCGAGATGCAGCCGTCGACCGGGTACGAAACCCTGATCTACGACTGCATGACCGGCGATCAGACCTTGTTCCAGCGGGCCGACAATATCGAGAACGGCTGGCGTGCTGTGCAGCCATTTCTCGATGCGTGGAAGGAAGACGATGGAATCCAGGCTTACAAGGCCGGTGAAGACGGTCCTGCTGCTGCAGATGCGTTGCTTGCCCGCGATGGTCGCACTTGGCACACCCTGGGATGAGTGATGCCGCGATTCATCCCATCCGTTTCATCCTCAGCGACGTGGACGGCACGTTGCTGCACCCAGATCACCGTCTGAGCCAGCGTACGGTCGATGCGGTCAGTGCGTTGCGCGAGGCGGGGGTGTTTTTCAGCCTCGCCAGCGGGCGACCGCCCAAAGCCATGCTGCACCTGATCGAGACGTTCGGGATCGATGTGCCGGTAGCCGGTTTTAACGGCGGCACCTTGATCAACCCGGATGGCAGCATCCTGGTTGCCCACCATCTGCCGGCGGAGGCGGCGCTGGTCGCACTGGCGATGTTCTCGGCCGAGCCGGACGTGGAACCATGGGTATTTGCCGACGGTGATTGGCTGCGCCGTGGCCCGCCAGGCCCGATGGAACCGCGCGAAGCCCATGGCCTGGGGTATGGGCCAGTGGTGGTGGAGAGTTTCGAGCCGTACCTGGATCGGATCGACAAGATCGTCGCCGCCAGCAACAACGCGCAGTTGTTGGTGGAACTGGAGACGCGTTTACAGCCCAAGGTGCAAGGCCTGGCGCAGGTATCGCGTTCGCAACCGATTTATCTGGATGTGACGGCCATGCTGGCCAATAAAGGCGAGGCCTTGAAGACCCTGGCGGCGCACCTTGGGGTCCCGCTGGAGCAGACGGCGGCCATCGGCGATGGGGGAAATGACCCGGCGATGTTTCAGGTAGCCGGATTATCGATTGCCATGGGGCAGGCGGAAGAAACCGTCAAGCGCCAGGCCAATGTGGTCACCGGTAGTAATAGTGATGACGGTGCTGCAGAGGCAATCGAGCGGTTTATTCTCGCCGCGCAATAAACGTCTTAAGTTCAGTTGCCCAACTTCCGATCAGTGTCTTGCAGTGATCGGAAGTTGGTGCAGCAACTTACTTAGGCATGGCCCAGGACTGCAACTGGTAGCCATCTTTGTCGAGTTCGGCACGGGCCTGCAACAGCAGGTCTTCCAATTGCGCCGGGTCGCTGTAGGTGTTCGATGACAGTTGTTTGCTGCCAATACGGGTATTGGTGCGGTCGATGACGCTCAGGCTCAAGGCGCCGTTGCCATCGTGCCAGGCCACGCACTGAAAGGGCTGAAAAGCACGGTCTGCGATCAAAAGAGCTTCGTTGATGCGGAGCGGGGCGTTCATGTGGGTCTCTCTCTAAATGCCCATTCAAGTGAGTACCGGCGGTTGGGCTGACCGTGCGGCGGGTTACTTGTACTGATGCACGATGACGGGGTACGGGTCACATGTTAGAGCAACAAATTTTAACTTTTCCTGATGACTGTCATGTAAGCGGCTGTTTTGAAAGCTGAATGAAAGTTTTAGCCGTGCCCAACTTTTTTTGATGGGCGCGACAGTGGGTGGCTTTTTGCCCGCACTTATAGCGAAACGGTACAAGGCCCGCGTCAAGATTTTGCTAGTGTTAGCGCTGAGCGCCACAAACCGTTGTTTCTAAATAACTTTACCTCCAGCAATCAACAATTTTGGCGCCAAGGAATAGTCATGGTTGTTACACCTGCGCAACGCCGCTTGCTCGTGGTCGATCCCTGTGATGACTGCCATGGGCTATTGCCCGGTTTGCGCACGGCAGGTTGGGAGGTGGACAGCTGTGCTTTGGAGGCGGTGGGCGACCGGTCGTGTGACTTGGGTTTGCTGCGGTTGCAGCCCTATCACCTGGAGCGCCCCGAAGCGGTCAAGGAATTGATCGGCCGCAGCGGCACCGAGTGGATCGCTGTGCTCAGCCAGGATGTGCTGCGTTTGCAGAATGTCGGTGATTTTGTCTGCGAGTGGTTCTTCGACTTCCATACCCTGCCGTTTGACGTCGCGCGCGTGCAGGTCACCCTCGGCCGGGCCTTTGGCATGGCGCGCTTGCGCGGCAAGGGCAATACACCTGTAAATGAGCCGGAGCACGAACTGCTCGGCGACAGTCGGCCGATTCGCGAACTTCGCAAGCTATTGGCCAAGCTCGCACCCACCGAGTCCCCGGTTTTGATCCGTGGTGACAGTGGCACCGGTAAAGAACTGGTGGCCAAGACCTTGCATCGCCAATCCCAACGCCACGCCAAGCCCTTTGTCGCGATCAACTGCGGTGCGATTCCTGAACACCTCATCCAATCCGAACTGTTCGGCCATGAGAAGGGCGCCTTCACCGGCGCCCATCAGCGCAAGGTCGGGCGCATCGAAGCGGCCCATGGCGGCACGCTGTTCCTTGATGAAATCGGCGATTTACCCATGGAACTGCAAGCCAATCTGCTGCGGTTTCTCCAGGAGAAACAGGTTGAGCGCGTCGGCGGTAGCCAGCCTATCCCCGTGGATGTGCGGGTACTGGCGGCAACTCACGTCGACCTCGAAGCCGCTGTGGCCAAGGGGGCTTTTCGTGAGGACTTGTACTACCGACTCAATGTGCTGCAAGTGGTCACTGCGCCGCTGCGCGAGCGCCACGGCGACGTAGCGATGCTGGCCAACCACTTCTCACGTTTCTACAGCCAGGAAACTGGCCGCCGTCCGCGCAGTTTCAGCGAAGACGCGCTGGTGGCGATGGGGCAACACCCGTGGCCGGGCAATGTGCGCGAGTTGGCCAACCGCGTGCGTCGTGGCCTGGTACTCGCCGAAGGGCGGCAGATCGAGGCTATTGATCTGGGATTGATCAGCGAACAGGCAATTTCGCCACCCCTGTCTACACTGGAAGACTACAAACACCGCGCCGAACGCCAGGCGCTGTGCGATGTGCTCAACCGGCACAGCGATAACTTGAGTGTCGCTGCCCGCGTCCTGGGAATTTCCCGGCCAACGTTCTATCGGTTGCTGCACAAACACCAGATCCGCTAGGGCGGGTAAACCGAAAAGCCCCGCAACGACCCTTATCGTTGCGGGGCTTTTCCTTTTATTACGTTATCGGGAGCAAGCTCCTTTGCCTCAGGAATACACCGTCGGATCAGTTAAAAGTAATACGGAAACTTCAGGCTAAACGTAAAGTCCGGCGCATCATCCGTCATCCCAATCGCCAGGTTCGGCACGATCGTCAAATTATCCGATGCCGCGATCGTCATCCCCACGTTGAAGTACCCGGCGTTCGCATCACTGGACACCACCGACTGCCAGTCGCCGCCATTAGGCTTGAGCCGACTCTTGCGCTGCACCAGGTCCGACACCGAGAACGACATACTCATCTTCTCGTTGAGGGCAAAGGCCACACCAACGCCAAACTGGAAGCTGTCACCCAGGCTGACCTTGCCGCCGACCTTCTGGTTGACGTCACTGCTGATGTCGTCGAACGAACCCTCGAAGTTGTGGGTGTACGACAGCGAACCAAACAACACCGCCGGGTCGAAGGTCTTGACCAGGGAAATCCCCGGCGTGACCGACCAGACCCCGTTACCCGTAGGCAGGCTTTCCGGCACGAACAGGTTGTCGTTGCCGGGTGTGTTGACCAGCTTGATACCAAACGGTTCTTTACCCGTAGGCGCCTTGACCCGCACCGACACCACGGCGTCCGGCAGATTGGGAGTTTCGTCGAGGAATTTGTACGCCACACCAAAGTTGACGTCGCCGATGGTCGGGTCGCGCGTGACCGAGGCTTCCGACGTCGCCGTGCCGTTGTTGCCGGCGCCGGCGGACTGGTAGGTGGAGTCGCGGTACACCACGGGCACGTTCACGTCGAACTGCCAGCGATTATCGAAGTTATAGCGCCCGGTCAGGTCCAGGGTCCAGTTATCGGACTTGATCCGGTCCAGGTTGATATTGCCGAGGAAAATCGAGTCCAGCGCCAGGAAGCCGTTGAGGGTCAACTGGCGAGCATCGTAACGGGCATAGGTAATACCGGTTTCAAAGCTGAACTTGCCATTCCCGAAAAAGCCGCTGGCTTCGTTATAGAGGTTACTCACACTTTGCGCAGGGGCCGAGTCGTCCTTGAGGGACTGGCCGTAGGAACTGCCGCCACCACCACCGGCGCCGCCGGATGCTGCTGCGGCGCCCGTGCCTGCGACCGTCGCACCACTGGCTTTCTGAAAGTCTGCCGGCGATTTGGCCAGGCGCTTGGGCGCCGGTGCCGACGGTTGATCTTCGACCTGTCGTACCCGTTGTTCCAGTACCGCCAAAGCTTTTTGCTGAACGTCATACCGCTGCTTGAGTTCTAGAAGTTCCTGTTTGAGCGTTTCTATATCGGCGTCTGGCGCGGCATACAGAACGGATGCAGGCAAGAGCGTACTTAAACAGACCACCGCATGAAGCGATAACGATCGATGCATGAAATAAGCCGTCCTTTTCTAATGCGTAAGTGTCGAGGGTCAGCGTAGTTCAATAACCGAGGGTGCGTAGGCCTTTGAGTTGGTCCAAGTTGCAGTTCAGCGCACCGTTGTTCAAACCGTTGTTATTCATCACGACGTTGAGCTGGGTCATGTTGTTGACGAAGTTGGTGTTGCCGGTCAAAACCGTACCTTGCAGCACAGTACCGCCGCCGATCTGCTGCAAACTGTTGCCCTGGTTATGGTTGGCCTGGATCGCCATCTGCAAGCCCCCATTGTTGGCCGACACACTCACCCGGCCTGCTGCGCTGTCCCCGGTAACGGTACCGCCGGCGACCAGTACTTGCCCCGATTGCACCGCGTTGGAAGGCGCGAAGCCATTCTCGACGGTAATGCCTACGTTGTTATAGGCGGTGTTGCCATCGCCAGCGGTTCGCACGCTCTGGGTCACGCCTTGGCCACTGCCCAGCCCGGCGCCGCCTGTGACTGTGCCGGTGCCGGTGCCGGTGTTCGGGTTGGTCCCGTTGCCGGTCGAGCCGGTGGTCTGTACGTAGAATTGTGGGGTGATGGTCGACGAGTCGACCTGCATGCTGGCCTTGCCGGTGATGGTGTCACCCACGGCGTTGGTCCACGTGCTGCTCATGACAATGCCGAAGCTAATGATGCGCCCCGGCATGACGTAGCGGCCGCGCAGGTCGGCCATTTCCGAATCCTTGAGTTCGATCGGTTTGAACCCCGATGAAGCATAAGCGGGCATTGAGGCTGCCAGACACATGACCGTCAGCCAACGGGAAGTGTTCATCTTCTGCTCCTGGAGCGTCCTGCCCCTTATTGCGCTTCTTAGAAGAAGTCGCTCTGGATAAAACCGAAGTCCATCAGCTCGGCATCGCCTACGGGCCTGAACTCATTCAACTGGTTCTTGGCGGTCAGCGGAGTAGGCGGGTCGAGCAAGGCATTGGCCTTGTCGTAACCTTCACCCAGCACAGCGAAGACGATGCCATTCCAGCCCTTGAGGAAGTCGTCACGTGAATAGCGCTTGTGGCCCAATACCGGGTCGCCGATATAGACCCAGTCCTTGTCCGCGCGCTGCATCACCACGAAGTGCTTGTAGCCACGAATTTCCAGCAGCACCACCACAGGGATCTTCACGGTGACCAGGGTCTCTGGTCCGATCTTGTAGCCCCGGGCACGCATGCCGATGCTTTCGAGGTAGCGCTTCATGTCCAGCATGGAAAAGCCCTGGGTACGTACCAGGTCCTGGTCTGCATTGACCAACATGCCTTTGATGACGTGATCTTCGTCCACGTCCAGCCAGTAACCCTGGCGCAGAATGGTGGCGAGTGCCGCAGCACCGCAGCTGAAATCGGTTTTCTGTTCCACCAGGTTGGCGAACCGGCGCTCACGAATACTCTCGACCTTCTTGTAGATCACTGCACCGCCAGGCAGGGCGGAGATCGCCATGTTGCCTGCCCACGTTGGGCCGGTGAGTAACATCAGGAGGGTGAGGGTCGCGAGGCGCATGATCGTGTGACCTGCTGGACACTGGAATAAAAAAGGGCCTTGTTGCCAAGGCCCCGTTGGATCAGAAGCGCACGCCGCTGGAGCAGACGGTGCAACCTTGACCGATCGACAGGCTGTTGCTGCCTTGGTTGCCGCCACCGGATTGCAGGTTCACACCCACGTTGCCAGAGTTGCGGTTAACCGAGTTGTCGAGGCTGGAGTTGTTGGACACGTATTGAGCCTTGCCATGGCCATACCCGTAGCTGGTAGCGGCAGTGTTCAGGTAGCTGTTGGCGAGGGAGTTTTGCTCGGTGTTGGCGGCCGCTGCGATGTTTTTGCCATCAGCAGTGGTGATTGCCAGGTTGTTTTTACCCTGGTTGCCTTGACCGGCCTGGCCGTTGTAACCCAGGTTGCCGGAGTTACCGTTAAGGGAATTATCCGCAGAGGCGTTGTTCTGGGTGCCTTTGTTGACGAAGTTGTTCAGCGCGCTGTTTTGATTCACATCGACGACAGCGAATACTGTTGCGAAGTCACCCTTGGCGCTGGAGATGGCGCCGGAGTTGTCCCCCTGGTTACCGCTGCCCGACTGAACGTTAACACCGGTGTTGCCGCTGTTGCCGTTTACCGAGTTGTCGGCAGAGGCATTGTTTTCGGTTTTGGTGTCGTCAAACTTGTTGCCGCCGCTGTTTTGTACGTCTGTAACGACAGAGGCAACAACGCCGGTTGGTTGAGGCGCAGGGTGCCAACCACCACCTGCCTGAGCAGCAGCAGCCATGAGTGCGGCGAGAGCGAAAACCATTGGTTTCAGAGCCATTTGAGGTTTCATGGTGTTTCTCCTTGCTTCTAATTAGTTGGTTAAGTGTTGGTACGGTCTAACGAGTACTACCAAGCGTTTACTTGATAGTGATGCCTAGGGTGTTAGCCACTCGGTTCCCCACCCCGGCACTCTGGTTCACCTGAATCACTCCTCGGCTGCCTGTGAAGGCCTGGTCGCTGGTAGCGACCTGGCGGCTGCCAGTGGTGGGGGTGAGCCCTGAGTCGGTCAACTGCGTCGAGTTCTGTTGCAACAGGACGCTGTCATCAATGCTTTGCGGGCCAGGGTTGATGCTGATCCGCACGGCATTGACTGATTGGTTATTGGCCCCGGCCGACTGGTTGATACCCAGCACACCGTTGCCGTTGGTAAAAGAGGTGCCATGAATCGCCGCTTTGGCGTTCAGGGACGGGTCGACGCTGCCGTTCTGGCGCTGGATGTTGACGTTGGTGGCCTGGCCACCGAGCGCAATGGCACGGCTGTTGGACATTTGTTGCTGGTTGCCGGCCGCCTGGTTGATCGACACGACACCTTCGTATTGTTGGCCGCTGTTGTTGATCACCGCGGTGTTGTCGGCGAAGACAGGAGCGGCGGCCAGCAGGGCGAGAACGAGCAGGGAGCGGTTCATTACTTGCCCCCCATCATGCTGCCGATGTTGTTCAGCGGCGCCATGCCGCGCTGGATCGAGTCGCTGATCTGTCCACCCATGCTGCTGCCCGCACCGTGGCCGGCGGCAGAGCCGGCCCCCAGGGTGGACATGCTGTTTTGCGTGGCATGCAGGCCGGTCAAGGTGTTGTTCGTCGGAATCGCGCCGACGATGCTGGAGCCGCTGCTGATGCCGCCGATATCCATATCACTGAGCTCGCCGGTTGCACCGATGATGTCGCGGCTGGGATTGGCGTTGGCGGTGGTGGGGTAGGGGTCTTTACCGAAGGCGGCGCGACCGTACATGTGAGCCTGTACGTTGCGCCCTGTCACGATCACGCCATCGCCTGCAAAGCTTGGAACACTGATGCCGACGCTGAGTACACAGCTGATCAGCAGTACGTTCATCGGACCTTGAGTGAGTGTGATCACGGCGGCATTCCCTATTCTTCGCGCTGACCCTAAACAGCGCTGTAAGGGATAGAGCAGAAGCCGTGCCGATTTTTATTTAGTGTTTTTTTTCAATAGGTTGGAGTAAATCGAGGGCAAAGTGATGTCAGTGCTGTTTCATGGCTGATACACCTGCGGTCACGGCACGCGCACGCGGCCGTACCACAAACGATTCACCCTGTTGTATCACCGCTGTAACACCGCCCATGACAAATCGATGAATCCGCACAGCACGGGCGCTTCAGAGGCGCCGTGTGTTTCAAAAATGGACACTGCGGGCGCAAAGAGGCCCGGGGATGTGGATCAGGCTCAGCCTTTGGGGGATTGACGCGGAATGGAGTTGAGCACGGGGTTGCCATCCTGGTTCTGGGTCAGGTAGACCGGCAGCACCTTGGGCAGGGAGGGGATGAGGTTGTTGACTTCATTGATGTTGTAGATCCCGCCAATGCGAATCGCCCCGGTGCTGGCATCTGCGAGCATCACCGGTTTGTTCAGGTAGCGGTTGATCAGCGGCAACGCGTCGACCAGGGCCAGGTTGTCGAGGATCAGCTTGCCCTGGCGCCAGGCCAGCGCGCTGTCGTTGGGGCTGATCGTGGCGACACGCGGTGTGGCGTCGCCCAGTTGATAGCTGGCCTGCATCCCGGGGGTAAGCGGCACGCTGCCGTGGATCCGGTCGCTGGAAATCTGGACTGTGCCTTCAAGCAGCATGACCCGCACCTGATCGCCATATTTCCACACATTGAATTGCGTGCCCGTCACCTGCACCTGGCCTTCGCCGGCACGCACGACGAACGGATGCTCACGGTCGTGGCTGACTTTGAAAAACGCTTCGCCCTTTTTCAGCGTGACCCGACGTTGGTCCTTGTAGTTGCTGTAGACCAGTTCAGTGCCGAGGTTCAGCTCCACTTGAGTGCCATCCCCCAACGTCACCTGGCGCAAACCATCGGCGGCTTCAAAGCGCTCGTAGGCATTGGGCAGCCAGCCCGCTTCCCAACCGGTAAAGGCCGCCACCGGTAAGGCTGCCAGGCATATGGCTGCCGCGGCGGCGTAGGTACGTAGCCGACTGCGCGGTTTGAACGGCACCACCAAGGCGGTGGGTTCGTGGCGGGGCAGATGGTCGGCAACGTCCCAGATTTCCAGCATCGCGGCGTATTCGAAGGCGTGCAGCGGGTCGCAATCGTGCCATTGGGCAAAAGCCTGACGTTCACCGGGGGTGCAATCACTTGCATGCATACGCATGCACCAATGCGCAGCGGCGTCGGTGATGGCGTCATATTCGGCTTCTGAAAGGGACTTTTCGCTCATTAACTCATCCTGATTTCCCACATTCTAACCCCCAGGGTGCATCGCGAGAACATCCATCATGGCGATTGCACATCAATTGGAACTTATTCTCGTTTGGAGGCGCCTAAAAAATTCAGGACATTCCTACAATGGAGAACGAAAATGCTGAAGAAAACCTTAGTCGCCCTGTGTGCAACCACTGCGCTGCTCAGCGCCGGCGCCGCGCTGGCCGATAAACCGGGTGCGGGCTGGATCACCATCGAGAAGGCCATTGAAGTGGCCAAGACCAAGGCAGGCTATGTCGAGGTCTACGCCGCTGAAGCCGACGACAACGGTTATTGGGAAGTCAAAGGGCGCAAGTCCGACGGCACCGTTTATGAAGCACGTATCGACGGCGCTTCGGGCAATATCCTGCGCGACCAGAAAGACTGATCTACCCCGCCGGGAGCCTCCTCAGGCTCCCGCATCCAGACTGCGCCCCAGCTCGCTGATCATGCAGGTCACCGAGTCGGCGTTGGCCAGAACCGTGTCGATACGCTTGTCGCTGTTGCTCATGAACACCGATCGCGCCTCCTCCAGTGTGCGGGCGCCGGTGGTGCTCAGGACTTTATCGCGCAACGGCGCGGTCAAGCGGCGGCTGCCGAAATCCTCCCATTGCTGGGAAAACGCATCCCAGGTTCTGAACAGCATGCTGGCAGGTGTGGAGATCGACAGTGCGTTATCCCGCAGGTTATCCAGGTCGGTTTTCATCAGCGTGGCGCCGTTGATGGCAACGTTGATGAGGTCCGGGAAGGGCCGCATGCTGTCCAAGTAAGCCAGGTCTTCGGTCAGGGATTTGATGTGGGTGATCTCGTGTATCAGCACCGTGGCGCGCGCATGGGCGCAGATGTTGAACGGCGTGGTCAGACGGTTCTGATAGATGTCCATGGGCGGGTCGAAGAAGCGGTCCAGCAGGTAGATCTTGTGGTCGGCATCGTCGGGCACGACGAAGGCAAAGGAATCGTGGGGGCTGTACCGATGGGTGCCGCTGACAAACCGCATCGAGTCGGGCCCGATCAGGGTGTGATTGATCAGCTCATCAAGCACCTCGTCAATGCGCCGCTCGACCCTTCGCACTTGTTCGGGCGCCAGCGAGACAACGCCGAAAAATTCACTGAAAAAACGCCCCAGGCGGCTGCTCGGTTCACGAAGCGTGGCGAAGTGCAGCAAGTTGCGCTTGCAGGTCACCGCATAGTAAGTCGCCACATTCAGCGCTTCATCAATGCACTGGGCCTTCCAACTGGATAGCGCGGCGATCTCGCGCATGCCCACGGCTTCAATGTTGATGGCGTTCCGTTCGGCCACGCGTGTGCTCATTTTGCCGGCGTAGCGGCTCAAGGTTTTGCCGTAGCGTGGGTGATGGCGGTCGAGGTCCAGCGTCCAATGGCCGTGGGCGTTGCGCTGTACATAGGGGCCCAGCCGATCGCCCTTGCTCAGGCGCCAGCGTTCGCCGGCGCGTTTTACCGGATAGACTTTTCCCGCCAGCGGCAGGAAATTGCGCGAGGTGGTGTCATCCCGATACACCTGGTTGGCTGAGCTGAATGACAAGTCGCCGAGGGCGTCATCGTGGTGTTCAAAACCGCGCAACTGTGTGCGTTCGGGCGCGGTTATTGCCAACTCGTCCAGGTTGGCGGCTGCGGGGGCAGGCGCTTGCAGCCACCGCTCCACTGAGGGCTGCTCTGCAGGTGGCGGCGTCTGCTGCCGGGGCCTGTCCAGCGCTTTGCGCAACGAGGCCAATTCAGCCACGCCGAGGGCGAAGGTTTTCAGTGCGTGCCTCCAGCGGTGCGCCTGCAGGTTTTCGGCGGAGTCTTTGAACAGTTGATAGCTGCGCCACACCACCAGCGGATAGGCCAGTTTGCCGGCCAGGAACTGGAGGCCGTTGGGGATTTCCTGAGTGAGCAGGCAAGTGATCGCATCCCAATGGGTCTTGCCCGACGGGGCAAACTGCGCGCCTAGCATCTGCAGCAGCATCTGCACGTTGTCCTCAAACAGTTGCTTGAGCAGGTTGCCGCCCATGGGCGTTGCGCCGAGGGTGATTTCTGCCAGTCCGACGTGCCAGCCCTTGTCCAGCAGGTTGCGATAGGTGGCGCGCTGCGCCCCCTCCAGTTGCCCCACGATCCAGTCCTGCAGTGCGCCGGGGTTGGTGAACTCACTGAGCAGCGCCGCTTCGCTGGCGAATTCCTTCAGCAAATGCTGGGGGCTGAAGGGCGCGTACAGCACCAGCGGCCCGGACGCGCCGGCCTGCGGACCTATCAGGTAGCAACCCAGCGCCCTGGCGCTTGCTGCGCCTTCGGTGGCGATCAACTCCAAGTGGCGGACGGTGGCCGAGCTGCCACTCACGCTGGCACGCGCCACTGCATCGGGCATGTCAAACACTTGCTGGATGAGGCTCCAGGCGTTGGCAGACAGTCGCTCATTGAGCATCTGCTCATGGGCGTATTGCAGGAGTTGCCAGGGTAACTGCCGGCAAAACAGGGTTCGCCGCGCGCGCGCGTCTTCGCTTGGTTGCTTGAGGTGGGTGATAAGCCGTTGCTGGTAGATGCCTTTCAAGTCCAGTTGGCGCACCAGTTGCACGACGGCATCGCCGTCCAGCGCCGCCGGTAACGGCGTGGCGGTGCGCGAGCTTGGCCGGATGCGCTCGGCATGCAGGTCCGGCAAGTGCCGCAGGGCGAAATCGGTGAGGGTCTGCGTGTGGCCGTCCAGGTCAATACGGCAGGGAATCAGGATGTTATCGGGGTTGAGCGCTTGTTTGGCAAAGCGAGCATCGAGCAGGCTCGTCAACGTGTTAACGACCTGCTCGCGCAGGGGCGTAATGCTGTGCAGATAGTCACGCTCCTGCGGCGCGCTGAGGCGGTACTGCTCAAGCAGTTCGGCGTGCAGTATCTGTTCATCCGGCGACGCCATGCCCAGCCAGACCGGCAGTGACTGCTGGTGGATCATCGCGTGCGCCATGGCAATCGCCCTGGGCAGGTTGGACGGTGGCGCGCGGCGGATCAATGCGTCCATGCAGTCCTGGAAGCGCTGCACGCCGGGTTTCATTGCCAGTAGATGGTCAATCTCGTCGCGCAGCCAGGCGCTGTAGGAGCGTTGGCGGTTATCCAGCAGATGATCGTCAATGCGTTGCAGCGGGCCCAAGCGGTAGGTCTGGTGGGGCATGCGCCTGGATACCGGCAGGTTTTCGAGCAAGGGCCAGCAGACCAGCGGATCTTGCAAGCGTTGCCCCAGCACCTCACCCAGCGCCTGGATGGATGCAAACGCCTCAAACCCAGAGCGCGGGGTCCACAGCAGGGCCGCGCCGGAGTGATCGGGGTCCAGGCCTCCGCGTTCGGTCAGTACAAAACAGTTGGCCAGGGGCTGGGGCAGGGCGGCTGCGTCACCGCAAAGACTCAGGGCGTATGCGTCCGGCAGGAAGCCGTTGAGCCCGTGACGGCTGGCGCGGCTGCGCAGGCTGTCGGCGTTGAGCACGCAGTCGAGCAGCGCCAGTTGCTGCGGCGACAAACTTTTGTATAACCGGCTCATCTCGGCCTCGCCGCTCAACCCCTGCAACAGGCCGTGGCTTAGATGGGCCTGGTTGTTGTCCAGCAGCAGGTGCGGCAGTTCGCGCAGCTCGTGCTGGGCGAAGGTGCTCATCACCTGCTCGATGATGGCATTGAAGCTATCGACGCTCAGGTTGTGCAGTTGCCGGGCGACGCCTTCACTGCGAAGGCCGTAGAACCAGGTCAGGGCCGAGGGCGTAAGTACTTCGGCCTGACCGGTCACCCGCGCGATAAAGTGCGCGACCATGCTCGAAGACGCCACGGGCAAGCGCTCCTCACGTTCCTGGGCCGGGGTGGCATAGGTATTGATGTAGACATCGTCGGCGTCGAGCGCCAGCTGTCTTTTCGCCAGCTCCAGGTCCAACGCATGGGCCGCCAGCACGCCCAAGGTCGGATGTTTGCTGCGCCCCATAGCCATGGCGGTCTCAACGGCTTGCAGGCGCTGCAGATGACGTTTGGCGGTTTCCGCCAGCACGGTGCTGGGGTGCCCATTGCCGCTGGACACGGGGTGAACCGACCAGCGCCCGCCGGCGTCCTGCACCAGCAGACGGCTATCGAGCAGGGTGCGCACGTCCAGCGCATGGTCGAGCAGCGCGGCGAGGTCGATGTCGCTGGCGCTGCGGCGGTACACGCCGAGGGCATGCTCAAGGTTGTCGAACTGCTTGGCGACGATGTCTTCGAGCATGTCCTGGAAGACATCGCCCTGCATCGGTTGCCCGCTGACTTGAACGTGATCCATGCCGATATACACGCTGTGTTCATCCAGCGAGAGAAAGTTGAGCAGCTCATCCTGATGGCCGGCGGCCTTGAGCATCGCCAGCAGCGTGTCGTTGAGGTCGTTCAGATCCTTGAGCACTTGCAGACCGCGGGACTGGGTGTAGAGGTAGGTGTGTGCCTTGCTGATCATCAACGTGCTGGCGAGGTCGACGTAATGTTGATAGGGCGCGTGAATACGCACCTTTTCTATGCGCAAATCATCCGCGGGCGCTGTGCTCGCGGCCGAGTCCAGCAGGAACGCGGCGCGCAGTTGCTGGCTCTCTGGGGTGGAGACAATCGCGTTTTGGCGTTTGAGCAACAGATCGGCGCGAAATTTTTCGCGCATCACCCGCGCACAAAACGTCAGGCGCGACTGGCCCGCGCTGACGTCTTCGTTCCAGTAGGTCTGTAGCAGGCTTTTCAGTAACGAGGAAAGAATGCCGCTGGTTTGTTCGATCACACTGTCCCAGCGCTGCTGGTCGAGGGCGCGTTGGTCCGCGGTCAAGGCGCTGCTGTCGTAGCCGATATTGACGAACGAATGAGTTTGATCCTGGGGCCAGGCTTGTTTGGCATAAAACTGCAGCAGTGCATCGCGCAACGGTAGTGAAGCCAGCCAACGACGGTCTTTTTGCTGCGAGGCGCGGCTGAAAAAATCCACCCGCGTGTCGGCCTGTTTCAACTTTGGAAAGAAGGAACGGGCCATGATGCCGAGCAGGCTATCAAGCATCCCGTGCAGGCTCGGCAGCTTGCGCAGCTCATTGAGGAGGACAGCTACGTTCTGCTGCTGGCTGGCCAGAATGGCGTCCTCCTGATCCTGCATCACCGCGCCCTGGATGATGGCGGTGGTGATTGTTACCGGCGCGTCTACCGGCAGCGCGTCACGTTCAGCGATTGATATAAAGCACAGCAGGTCGTCTCGCTGCGTTGGTGACTGCATGCGCTCGTGCACCGCAGCAAGCAGCACGGCGCGGCTGTCGAACAGCTCCAGCCCGCCGTAGGGGGTATAGAGCACGGCTTTATTGTCGTCCGGTGTCGGACTCATCAGGAACGCGCCAGTCAGGGTCAGCGCGGGTTTGCCAGGACGGTTGATCAGCAGTCGCTCCACCTGCATGGGGTGCGTGTGCAGGGCCGCATCCTGGCGGGCTGCATCCGTGGCGTAGTAAAGCGTATGCAACCACTCCAGATCCTTGACGGTAAATCCCAACGCCCGCTCCCGTGGCGTTGGCTGTTTACGCCCGGCAGGCAGCAGGAATTCGTCGAAAAAGTACGGCGGGGAAAGCGTCGCCATGGTGCTCGCTCCATCAAACTGGCAGTTACGAGGCTCCACGGTAGGCGCTTGCGCCAGGGGCGGGGCGGTAGATAACTGCTTCGGCGGCAAGCGGACGTTGACAGCAAGCACAGGAGGCGTTGTTTAATCGACGGGTCTGGATTGTTGTTGTCTCTTCCAATTATAAAATCGGAGCTACAGATGTCTGCCCAGTCCCCGATCATCGACAGTGCTACAGCATTCATGGGTTTCAACGAGCTGAAGGCGTTGCTGCAGGCGATCTTCGTCAAGCACGGCACCTCGCCCGACGTCGCGGCGATCCTTGCGCACAACTGCGCCAGCGCCGAGCGCGATGGCGCTCACAGCCACGGCATCTTCCGCATCCCTGGTTACCTCAGCACCCTGGCCAGCGGCTGGGTCAATGGCCAGGCGGTGCCGGTGGTCACCGACGTGGCGTCCGGCTTCGTGCGGGTCGACGCCGGCAACGGGTTCGCTCAGCCGGCCCTGGCGGCAGCGCGTGGCTTGCTGGTGGACAAGGCCCGCAGCGCCGGTATTGCGTTGCTGGCGATTCACAACTCCCATCACTTTGCGGCGCTGTGGCCCGACGTCGAACCCTTCGCCGAAGAAGGCCTGGTGGCGCTGAGCGTAGTCAACAGCATGACCTGCGTGGTGCCCCATGGCGCCGACCGCCCGTTGTTCGGCACCAACCCCATCGCCTTCGCCGCACCGCGTGCCGATGGCGCGCCCATTGTCTTCGACCTGGCCACCAGCGCCATTGCCCATGGCGACGTGCAAATAGCCGCGCGCAAGGGCGAGCGATTGCCGCCGGGCATGGGCGTCGACAGCCTAGGCCAACCCACCACTGACCCTAAAGCCGTGCTCGAAGGCGGCGCGTTGCTGCCGTTTGGCGGGCACAAGGGGTCGGCGTTGTCGATGATGGTCGAGCTGTTGGCGGCGGCGTTGACCGGAGGCAACTTCTCCTTTGAGTTTGATTGGGCAGATCACCCAGGCGCCCGCACGCCGTGGACTGGGCAGTTGCTGATCGTGATCGACCCAAGCAAAACCGCTGGGCAAAGCTTTGCCGAGCGCAGCCAGGAACTGGTGCGGCAGATGCATGCGGCAGGGTTGCGCAGGTTGCCGGGGGATCGACGTCATCGCACGCGGGCGAAGTCGTTGGAGCTGGGGATTGAGCTGGAGGCTGAGGATCTGGCGCGATTACAGGCGCTGGTGACTGACTGAGAAGGGTTTGGCGCAGCTTGCATGTAGGCGCTGGCTTGCCAGCGATAACTGTTTGTCGGGTGCTTAAGATCAAGATCACAAGCAGATCAAGAGCCAGAGCAACGGCGCAATAGCATCAGCGGTGTGGTTGCTATTGCGCCGCTTGCTTGATCAGTTACGACGACCCAGCAACAAACCCACTACCAGGCCAAAACCTGCGGAAATGGCCACGGTTTGCCACGGGTGGCCACCGATGTAGGTTTCGGTGGCATCCACCACCGGCTTGCTACGCTCGCGCACGTTGGACACTGAGTCCAGGGCTTGCTTGAGTTTGATCGCGACCTGCTCGCGCAGGGTTTCGCCTTCTTCGCCCACCAGGGCGGCGCTGCTTTTGAGCAGTTTGTCCGATTCTTCGATCAGCGCGGTGAGTTCGCTGAAGGCTTGATCCTTGATCTGGTCTTCGACAGCTTGGGCAGCAGTTTTGCGGGCCATTGTGTGACTCCTTGCGAGTGAATGTGACAGTGAACAATGGAGTATCACGCGATGGCAAAAGTTGCAGTTTTTTTGCTTGAGCGCAGTTCCAGCCAAAATCCGAATCAGGAAATTTCGACCTACAGTGTAAGATGTCGCCTATTTGTGCAGCAGGTAATTCAACATGAGCTTCAATCTCGCCAACAAGACCCTCGCCGAACGTGCCGAGCTGGAAGATGAAAAGTCCCGCCTCTATGACCTGTGGCAAACCAATCTGGGCAAGGCCAAGGGCGAAGCGGCGCGGTTGTTCGGTGAGCGTGCCAAGCGCAAGGGCAAGTGGGCCGAGTGGGTCCGCGCAGAGCTTGATGGCATGTCACCGCCAGAGTTTTCCAATATGGTGCGCAGCGAAGTCAACAAGCTGATGGCAGCGGCGAAGTAAAGCTGGCGGCAATCGCCTCACGTACTTTGAGCAACATAGGGTCCAACTGGGCCTGTGTCCGCCAGCCGAGTTCCACGGGGTAGCGCGGCAGCGCCAGCGGGCAGGGCAGTACGCGCAGGCCTGTCATCTCGGCGATCGCCTGTGCCGCATGCCCCGGAATGGTCGCAACCGCGTGGCTGCCCTTGAGCAAAAACGGCAGCGCGGCAAAGTGGCTGGTCGACGCACACACCTGCCGGCTCAACCCCAGCGCTGCGAGCCCCTCATCGGTAATTCCGATAAAACCGCCTGACGACACCAGCACATGCTCTCGGCTGACGAACTCTTCCAGGCCGATGCTGTTCTGGTCCGGCGCAAGACTGCCGGGGTCCACCAGGCAAAGGTAGTCTCCTTCCGCTAATACCTGTCGACTCAAACGGTTCTGCGCAAACCCGCCGGCGGTAATTGCCAGATCGAGCGTGCGGTCGAGCAGGGCGCCTGCCACGATCTGGCTGTGGGTCTGGCGAAAGATCACGCGCAGTTTCGGCAAACGTTGAGCGATCTCCTGCATTAAGCGGCGACCGTAGGCGATCTCGAAATCATCGGACAACCCCACTACCACGGAACGCCCTTGGTAATGCGGGTTATCCGGGTTGACCATCGCCAGGCTCTGCCGGCAACGGTCCAGCGCCTCGCTGATCACCGGCTTTAACTGATTGGCCCGCAACGTCGGCGCCAAGCCTCGGCCGGTGCGCACGAACAGCGGGTCGCCGTACACCTCGCGCAAGCGTCGCAAGCCCGCACTGATGGCCGATTGCGTGACGCCCAGGCGCAATGCCGCGCGGCTGGCGCTGGATTCGTCGTGCAGCGCTTCGAAGGTCTTCAGCAGGTTCAGATCGACCTGGGCGATATTCATTTGGCTCATATCATTCAGTGCTGAGGTGGGCTTTATTCATGATCACGGCTGGCCGGAGAATGGGCAACCCCCCTAATTCGGAGTGATCGTAATGCCTGTTTCTACTGTGGCAGCTTTGCAACTCGGTTCGTTGCCGGACGGCAAGGCGGCAACCCTTGAACAAATCCTGGGCTACGAGGACGAGATCAAACGCAGCGGCGCGCAATTGGTGGTCATGCCCGAGGCGCTGCTGGGCGGCTATCCCAAAGGCGAAGGCTTCGGCACACAACTGGGCTACCGCCTGCCCGAGGGGCGCGAGGCGTTTGCCCGTTACTTTGCCAACGCTATTGATGTGCCAGGCGCTGAAACCGAGGCGCTGGCCGGCTTGTCGGCGCGCACCGGCGCCAGCTTGGTTCTGGGTGTGATCGAGCGCAGTGGCAGCACGCTGTATTGCACCGTGCTGTATTTCGAACCCTCGGGTGGTCTGGTGGCCAAGCATCGCAAGCTGATGCCCACCGGCACCGAACGGCTGATCTGGGGCAAGGGCGATGGCTCCACCTTGCCAGTGATCGACTCCGCAGTAGGGCGTCTCGGTGGCGCGGTGTGCTGGGAAAACATGATGCCGCTGCTACGCACGGCGATGTACGCCAAGGGCGTCGAGGTCTGGTGCGCGCCAACAGTGGATGAGCGCGAAATGTGGCAGGTGAGCATGCGTCATGTGGCCCATGAAGGGCGCTGTTTTGTGGTGAGCGCGTGCCAGGTGCAAGCTTCGCCCGAGGCATTGGGGCTGGAGATTGCCAACTGGCCAGCAGGCCGTCCGTTGATTGCTGGCGGCAGTGTGATTGTCGGCCCCATGGGCGACATCCTCGCGGGGCCGTTGCTGGGTGGGGCTGGGCTGTTGACGGCGCAGATCAACACCGATGACCTGGTGAAGGCGCGGTACGACTATGACGTGGTGGGGCACTACGCTCGCCCGGATGTGTTTGAGCTGACGGTGGATGAGCGGGCCAAGCCGGGCGTGCGCTTTGTTACAGACTGAACCGGGTCTAAATGTGGGAACGGGCGTGCTCGTGAAGACGCTGTGTCAATGGGTGCAGGTGTGACTGACCCACTGACATCGGGGGCAGCTCCCTCCCACAGTTGATTTTCAGCGTTTGGGTCATTGGGATTCCAACCACTCCTCGCGGGTCATCTCCCAGATATCCCGTGGGAAGGTGCCTTCGACAAACTGCCCCTCATCGGTCCTGATCAAGCGCATCCCCGTACGCTCGGAAATTCGCCGCGACCCCAGGTTGGGCGCGGCCTTGGGGACACGCATCACGGGGCGTTGCAGCACGCCGAACCAATAGTCGGTCACCGCCGCGCTGGCTTCGGTCATCAATCCCTGGCCTTGCCATGCGGGCGCCAGCCAGAAGCCACGGTTGTTATCCACTTCATCCATCAGGCTGACGTTGCCGATCAGTTGTTCAGGCGCGGTTTTGAGGCGGATTGACCAATGCCATTCCTCGCCCCGTGCCATGGCCGGCAAGGCCACGTTTTGCAGATAGGCGAGGGCGCCGTCAGCCGGGTAGGGCCAGGGCACGAGGGCGTTGAGGTAACGCACCACGTCCCAGTGGGGAAAGTGCTGTTGGACGGCATCCGCATCGTCCAGCGTCAGCGGGCGCAGAATCAGGCGTTCGGTGTAAAGGGTAGGCAACGCATCCATGTTGCAGAAACTCCAGGTTTACCAAGTGGCAGTATTGGGTAGGTCCAGGGTGCCGCGATCCACAAACCGCATCGTGCCAAACAGCCCACCCGCGAGTTTGCCGCGCAGCACATACGGCAGATTGTTCAAGCTTTGGGTCTGGCTCAGGCCCAGGGTCTGGCGCAACACCGAGAACGCAGAAACGCTGACGGGGACCCTCAGAACGGCCTCGGAAAAGCGTGGGATGCTTCCGGCCTGATCACTGACACCCGACGCCAACGGCCGGCCATTGACCTCCAGGTCCAGGGCCACGCCGTTGTAGTCGATCGCCGTTTCATTGGGGTTTTGCACCCGCAGTTTCACGACGAAGCGCACTTCCAGTTCCTGGCTTTGCAGTGGCTCGATGCCCACCACATTGATGTTGACCGGGTCGCGGTTGGGGAACAGCGCGCAGGCGCTCAAGGTCAGCAGCAACAGTGATAGAACCATGAGCTTGCGCATACAAAGGTGCTCCTATTTCGTGACGTCCGGGTCCTGCATCACTTTGAGGGTGGAGGACTCCGGATCAAATTCATCTTCTTGCAGTTCTATGAACTCTTCCGGCAGGAAAATGTTCAGCAGGATCGCACAGAACGCGCCCACGGTAATCGGCGACTCGAAGATGTTGTGCAGGGCTTTGGGCAGGTCACGCAGTACTTCCGGCACGGCGGCGACGCCCAGGCCCATGCCCAGGGAGATCGCCACGATCAGCACATTGCGCCGGTGCAGCCCGGCTTCGGCGAGGATCTTGATGCCAGCTACGGCCACCGTGCCGAACATGATCAGGGTTGCGCCGCCCAGCACCGGCTTGGGCATCAGTTGCAGCACCGCGCCGATCATCGGGAACAGCCCCAGCAGTACCAGTAAACCCGCGATGAAGTACGCCACGTAGCGACTGGCCACGCCGGTCAGCTGGATCACGCCGTTGTTCTGCGCGAAGGTCACCATCGGCAGGCTGTTGAACGTGGCCGCCATCGCCGAGTTGAGGCCGTCGGCCAGCAAGCCGGACTTGATGCGCTTGATATACAGCGGACCCTTGACCGGCTGCTGGGAAATCATTGAGTTGGCTGTCAGATCACCCGCCGCTTCCAGCGGCGAAATCAGGAAGATCACTGCCACTGGGATAAACGCCACCCAGTCGAACGAGAAGCCGTACTTGAACGGCACCGGCACGCTGATCAGGGGCACGTGGGGCAAGGCGGCCAGGTCGACGCGGCCCAGCCACCAGGCGACCACAAAGCCCAATGTCAGGCCGATTACGATCGAGCCCAGGCGCAGGAACGGGTTGTTGAAGCGGTTGAGCACCACGATGGTCACGAGCACCAGCGCCGCCAGGCCCATATTGCTCGCGGCACCCAGGTCACTGGCGCCGAAGCCGCCGGCCATGTCGGTGACCGCCACCTTGATCAGCGATAAGCCCATTAAGGTAATGATGGTGCCGGTGACCACCGGGGTGATCAGCTTGCGCAGTTTGCCGATGAATTGGCTCAGGACCACTTCGATAAACGCCGCGAAAAAGCAGATGCCAAAGATGGTCGAAAGGATTTCATCGGTGCCGCCGCCCCGGGCCTTGACCATGAAACCCGCGCTGAGGATCACGCTGATAAACGAAAAACTGGTGCCTTGCAGGCACAGCAGCCCCGAACCGATCGGGCCGAACTTGCGTGCCTGCACAAAAGTGCCGAGCCCCGACACAAACAGCGCCATGCTTACCAGGTACGGCACTTCGCTTTCCAGGCCGAGCACACCGCCGACGATCAGGGTTGGGGTGATGATGCCGACGAAACTCGCCAGCACATGCTGCAACGCGGCAAAGATCGCTGCGGTGAAGTGTGGGCGGTCTTCCAGGCCGTAGATCAGGTCGGATTTATAGCGCGGGCGGGGGGCTTGAGCGTCAGACAAGTTGAGGGCTCGGGTCAGAAAATGGAGGCGCAGGATGCCAGAAACCGCTAGTCGTCAGAAGTGTAAAAAAATATTTATGAACCCCCTGCATAAAATGCTGCAGCCGGCCGATACCGTTTATAGGCCCACCCCTCAATAACAACAGTGGGCCAAGGTCTGAGCGGTGCGTTGACACCGGCGGATCGTTTCGCGGCAGGGACGCGCGCAAACACTACTCCTGAGAGTCTCGCCTATGTCCCTCCGTCACCTGAATATTGCCCCTCGTGCTTCTCTGGGTTTCGCGTTCATCGCGCTGTTAGTGGTTGTCCTTGGAGTGTTTGCGGTCAACCGCATGACCCTGATTCGCGAGGCGTCAGTGGCTATGAGTGCCAACCTGCTGCCCAGCGTGACGTACCTGGGCACGATCACGGAAAACGTGCTGCGCCTGCGCATCCTGTCATTTCGCGTGCTGGTCAACCGTGAACCGGCCGCTTTGCAGGAAGCAGAAACCCGCATCGGTGTGTTGGCCGACAAGGTCAAGACCGCCCAGGCCGGTTACGCCACGCTGCCCGCCGGGCCGGAAGAGGCGGCTTTGTACAAGACATTTGGTACGACCCTGGACAACTACCTCAAGGCCCAGGCCGACATGCTGACCCTGTCCAGGCAAGGCAAGGTCGATGAAATGCGTGCGCTGATCAACACCCGTATCAAGGACGGCACCGATCAGATGGGCGAACAGCTGAACAAGTTGATTGCCATCAATGCCGCTGACGCCAAGACCGCCGACGCTGAAGCTGGGCGAGGGTACGACAGTGCCATCACCGGCGTGATTATGGTCTCGGTCGCCGCCGCGTTGCTCACCGTATTACTGGCCTGGTTGCTGACCCGCAGCATCGTCACGCCGTTGCGCAAAGCCGTGACCGTGGCCGAAACCATCGCCGCCGGCAACCTCAGCAGCACCATCGCAGACGACGGCAACGACGAACCGGCTCGCTTGATCGGCGCCCTGGCCGCGATGCAAGCGAACCTGCGCCAGACCATCCAGCACATCGCCGGTTCGGCCACCCAACTGGCGTCTGCCGCCGAGGAGCTCAGCGCGGTCACCGAAGAAGCCTCCAAAGGCTTGCAGCAACAGAACAATGAAATCGATCAGGCGGCCACCGCGGTTAACGAGATGACCGCCGCAGTCGAAGAGGTGGCGCGCAATGCGGTGTCCACCTCTGAGGCGTCCAGCCAGTCGAACCAGGCTGCACGGGAAGGGCGCGACCGGGTGGTGGAAACCGTCGGCGCGATCCAGACCATGACCCAGGATGTGCAGAACACCGCCGCGATGATCGAAGGCCTGGCCACTCAGGGCCGCGATATCGGCAAGGTGCTTGATGTGATCCGCGCGATCGCTGAGCAGACCAACCTGCTGGCGCTCAACGCTGCCATTGAAGCGGCCCGCGCCGGTGAAGCCGGGCGTGGCTTTGCGGTGGTGGCGGACGAAGTGCGGGCCCTGGCTCACCGCACCGCGCAGTCGACACAGGAAATCGAAAAAATGGTCGCCGGCATCCAGAACGGCACCGGTGAAGCGGTGCAATCGATGCAGCAGAGCAATCAACGTACCCAGAGCACCCTGGAAATGGCCCGCGCTGCCGGGGTGGCGCTGGAGCAGATTACCCAGTCGATCAGCCTGATCAACGAGCGCAACCTGGTGATCGCCAGCGCCTCGGAGGAACAGGCTCAGGTGTCCCGCGAGGTGGACCGCAACCTGGTGAATATCCGCGACCTGGCCACCCAGTCGGCGGCGGGGGCCAACCAGACCAGCGCTGCCAGCCATGAATTGTCACGCCTGGCGGTGGATTTGAACGGGATGGTGGCCAAGTTCGTGATCTGACCCACTGTGCAAAGCAATCAAATGTGGAAGGGGGCTTGCCCCCGATGGCGGTGTGTCAGTCAAGATATCTATAACTGATCCATCGCTATCGGGGGCAAGCCCCCTCCCACATGTGTTCTCTGCAGTGTTAGAAACTAGTGTTTCCAGGCATCTGGGTTCACCAGGTTTTTTGGCCGTTCGCCCGCCAATGCCGCCAGCAGATTATCCACCGCACAGGTGGCCATCGCCTCCCGCGTCTCATGGGTCGCCGAGCCGATATGCGGGGTTGCCACCACGTTGTTCAAACGCAGCAACGGCGAGCCGTGATCCAGCGGTTCCTTTTCGAACACATCCAGCCCCGCTGCCCGAATTGTGCGCTGCTGCAACGCCTCGACCAGCGCCGCTTCGTCGACCACCTTGCCCCGCGAGATATTGATGAAGATCGTCTCGGGGCCCATCCGCGCAAACTCTTGCGCGCCGATCAGTTTTTCGGTTTCAGCTGTAAGCGGCAACGTCAGGCAGACAAAATCGGCTTGCTCCAGCAAGTCGTTCAAGCTGCGGTATTGCGCGCCAAAGCGTTGTTCCACCGCCGGCTTGGGCGAATGGCTGTGGTAGATCACCGGCATGCCAAAGCCAAAATGCCCGCGCTGGGCCAGGGCTTCGCCGATGCGGCCCATGCCGATGATGCCCAGGGTCTTGCCGTGCACATCGCTGCCAAAGTGCGAAGGGCCGATGTTTTTGTTCCATTGGCCGGCGCGCACCATATCAGCCAGTTCCACCACGCGCCGGGCGGTGGCGAGGATCAGCGCGAAGCCGGTGTCGGCGGTGGTTTCGGTCAGCACGTCCGGCGTGTTGCTGAGCAGGATGCCGCGTTGGGTCAGGTAGTCGATGTCGTAGTTGTCGACCCCGACCGACACGCTGGCTACCGCCTCCAGGTGAGGCGCCAGATCCAGCAATTTGGCATCCAGGCGCAGGCTCGCGCCCAGCAGGCCATGGGCGGTCGGCAGGGCGTCGCGCAGCTTGGCCAGGCCGGTGTCGTCCAGGGCTTCGATCAGCGTGACCTCGGCCTGTTCATGCAGGCGGGCCATCAGCGGCGCGGAGAGTTTCTTGTACAACACCACAGACTTTTTCATTGGGCTTTTACCTTCAATTCGAGGGTTTGCAGGGGCACGCGCTCACGGTCGCTGGCGCCTGGCTTGAGGAAAATCGTCAGCACCACCGCCAGCATCAACGCACCGCTCATCAGCAGGTACGAAGCGCCGGGTGAACCCGTGCTGCTATTGAGGTAGCCCACCAAGTACGAACCGCCGAACGAGCCGAGCGCGCCCATGCTGTTGATCAGCGCCATGGCGCCGCCGGCGACGTTGGCGGGCAGGATTTCCGGGACGATCGCGAAAAACGGTCCATAAGGCGCATACATGCAGGCCCCGGCAATCACCAGCAGGGTGTAGGACCACCAGAAGTGTTCGGCGCCGAGTACGTAGGAGGCATAGAACGCGATGGAGGCAATCAATAGCGGCGGCCATACAAAGCGTTTACGTTTTTGCAGTTTGTCCGACCCCCAGCTCACCACCAGCATGCCGATCACTGCCGCCAGGTACGGCAGTGCCGACAGCCAGCCTGCTTCGACCATGTCCATCTGCAAACCGGCCTTGAGGATCGACGGCAGCCACAGCACAAAGCCGTACACGCCGATGCTCCAGCAGAAAAACTGCAGCGCCAGGATGATCACCTTGGGCGAGCGGAACGCTTCGGCGTAATTTTTAACCGCCTTAATGCCCACCTGTTCGGCGGCGAGGGCGGTTTCCAGGCTGTGCTTTTCGCTGTCGCTCAGCCACTTGGCATCCTTGGGACGCTCATCGGCCAGCTTCCACCAGATAAACGCCCACAGCACCGCGGGCAGGCCTTCGATGATAAACATCCAACGCCAGCTGAAATGCTGCACCAGGTAACCCGACACCACCGACATCCACAGCATGGTCACCGGGTTGCCGAGGATCAGGAAGGTGTTGGCCCGCGATCGTTCGGCGCGGGTGAACCAGTGGCACAGGTACACCAGCATCGCCGGCATCACTGCGGCTTCGACCACGCCGAGCATGAAACGAATAACGATCAGCATGTAGGCGTTGGACACCACGCCGGTCAGGGTGGCCAGGCCGCCCCAGAGGATCAGGCTGACGAAAATCAGTTTTTTAACACTGCGCTTCTGCGCGTAGATCGCACCCGGCACCTGGAAGAAAAAGTAGCCGAGGAAAAACAGTGCGCCCAGCAACGACGACATGCCGGGAGTGATCATCAAGTCTTCGGCCATCCCGGAGGCGGCGGCGAAGCCGTAATTGGCACGGTCCAGATAGGCCAGGCTGTAGGTGATAAAAACGATGGGCATGATGTACCACCAACGACGGGTGGCGAATTTCACGGTTTCCATAAGGTTGCTCCTGAGCTTGTTGTAGTTGTGGCAACAGGGTGTGGGTCACGCAACGGATCGGGTGGGTAATTCAGCGCGGGTGGGCAGGCCTTCCATATCGCCACGGCTTTGCACGGCGCGGCTGCCGATCCAGTTACCGCGCTGTACTGCCTCGGGGAAACTCAGGTTTTCCAGCAGGGCACTGATCATGCCCACGGCAAACCCATCGCCGGCGCCGACGGTGTCCACGACCTTGTCCACCTGTACGGCGGCGACGAAGCCTTGGTCCAGGTGGGTGCGGTAGTAGGCGCCGTCCGGGCCGAGCTTGATGGCCACGGCTTCGGCGCCCTGGTCCAGGTAGAACGCGGCGATGTCGGCCGGGTCGTCGAAACCGGTAAGCAGGCGGCCTTCGCTCAAGCCCGGCAACACCCAATCGGCCAGGCCGGCGAGGGCGTTGATCTGGCGGATCATCTGGGCTTGGCTGGCCCACAGCGACGGCCGCAGATTCGGGTCGAATGACACGCTGCGCCCGGCCTTGCGCATCTGGGTCATCAACTCGACGGACAGTTCACCGGTGGCCTCGGACAACGCCGGCGGAATCCCGGTGGCGTGCAAATGACGGGCTTGCAGCAGCGCAGGGCTGATGGCGGCGATGGACAAATGGCTGGCAGCCGAGCCTTTGCGGAAATACTCCACCTGGGGATCGGCGCCGGCTTCTTCGCGGGACTTGAACTGAAAGCCGGTGGGGTGCAGCGGGTCGACGGCCACATTCCGGCAATCCAGGCCTTCCTTTTGCAGGGTGTCGACCACGTAGCGGCCGAGTGAGTCGTTGCCTACCCGGCTCAGCCAGGACACGTTGAAGCCCAGGCGAGACAGGCCAATGGCGACATTGCTGTCGGCTCCCGCGATGCGTTTGTGAAACTGGCTGACCTGCGCCAAATCACCGGTCTGCTCGGCGACGAACATCGCCATGGTTTCACCGAACGACAGGATATCGATCTCAGACATGGGCATTCTCCTGGCGGGGTTGGCCGAGCAGGGCAAGGGTGGCGACCTGTTGGGCGGTGACATCAATCAGGTCATCGCCTTGCAGCGGAAATTCCACCGCCCGCGTAATGCCTTGAGTCATGTGCTTGAGCAGTTGTTCCCACAGGTGCAGGTCGGTGGCGCCAGGCGGCAGCGCTACCAACTTGCCGTCCGGGCGGCGGGCCACGGCCTTGCAGTGCAGGTAGTCCACATGCCGGCCCAACAGGCGGGCAGCGGTGAGGGCGGATTGGTCCTGCCATTGCCAGTTGCCGATGTCGAAGGTCATTTTCACCGGCAGGCCCAGGCGCTCGACCTCGGTGAAGAACCGCTGCATGGGCTCGATGCGCCCGCCGTGCAGGCTCTGGTCGTTTTCCACCAACAGATGGACCGGGTGGCGGTTGAGCAGGGCGTGCAGGCTTTCCAGATCGTTAGTGTCGGTGAAGTAACCGAGTGAGACTTTCAACCAGCGCGCGCCAAAAGCCTGGGCGCGGTCCAGGGTCGCGTTCAGTTCGGCGTTGGGTTGGGCGCGACCGGCGACCCACAGTTCCAGGGGCGATGAGAACACGGCTTCCAGCCCTTTTTCGGCAGCGGCCTGGGCGAGTTCGGCGGCGTTTTCGCCGGTCAGCAACTCTTCTCGCCACTCGATGCGTTGGGCACCGGCAGCGGCCAATAGCTGGACAAAACTCAACTGGCCTTGCTGGCGGACCAGGTCCGCGCCGTAGCTGGAAAGGCTGATGGAGACGGGGTATTTATGCATTGTTGTTTACCTCTGAAACCGGTTTCATTTTTGTGCAAAAAAATTATCGACGGTGGGTAGAACCGCGAACGATCAGTTGTGGCAGGAAGTCCAGGGTGCGCGTGGGTGCATCGTCACCGCGCAAGCGCTTGAGCAGGCAGTCGAACGCGCTGGCGCCAATTGCCTCGGTCGGCTGGGCGAGGGCGGTGATGCCGTTGCCCACCAACGGATACCAATCCAGGTCATCCAGGGCGATCAGGCCCACGTCTTCAAACAAGTTGCAGCCCAGCGTTTTGAGCGCATGAGTACAGGCCAGCGCGGCGACGCCGTTGGCACAAAACACCGCCTTGGGGCCGGGCTTGGCGAGAAAATTCTTTAGGCCGGTTTCGAGGTTGCCATCCAACTCCAGCACCGCGCCGGTCAGCGCCGGGCGCCGGGCAATTTCGGCCTTGAAACTGTCCAAGCGTTCTACCCGTGAACTGGTGCCATCGGCGGCTTCGCTCACCAGCAACACCTCGCGATAACCCTGTTGTTCCAGATGCTCCACTGCCATGCGCACTGCTGCCGGGTTATTCAGACCCACCAGGTCGCTGTGCAGCGGCTCGACCTTGCGGTCCACCAGCACCAGAGGCATTTCCCGTTGCAGTTCCAGCAGTTGGTCGAGGTGATGGCCGAGGGTATTCACGATCAGCCCTTCGATGTTGTACGAGCGCAGTGCAGCCAGGTGTTGGCGTTCCTGCTCGTCGTCGCGGTCGGTGTTGCACACCACCAGGCTGTAGCCGTGCTGGCGGCAGGCGGTTTCGACGCCGTGCATCACGGCAATGGAATAGGGGTTGCGGATATCGGCTACCAGCATGCCGATAAGGCGGGTGCGGCCACGTTTCAGGCCACGGGCCATCTGGTTGGGGCGGTAGCCTAGCTGTTCGATGGCTTGCTCGATGCGCAAGGCAATGGCATCGGAGAGCAGGGCACGGTCGTCGCCGATAAAGCGCGACACGCTGGCCTTGGATACACCGGCGTGTTGGGCGACGTCGAGCATGGTGACGCGAGAGCGCTGGGCATCGGAAAAGGAAGTCACGGTAGAGCCTTTTTTATTAGTTTGGAGGTTGCCTTGAAACCGGTTTCAGGAAACACCAACACAACCCTTGCGTCAAGGGGGCGCTCGTCGGGAGGCTCCTGTGGAATCCGACGAAAGGGGTCGCCTACCTGTTACTTATGACAGTATCCAGAGGTTCGAAATGGGCGCTTAATTTGATCCAGCCATGGTTTTCTACCTGTCTGTCTGAGCATCAAGGAGCGCACGATGACGCTTTCGAAGACCACCCAAAAATCCTTCTGCGGCCGTTCAGAAGGGCAGGTATCGTCACTTGAGGCCGCTGTAGTAGTGGATGCCATTGAGGGTGATCCAGTCGGATTGATTCCCACTGAGTTTTTGTACCACCCGATAAAAATTCAGTTGAAGAACATCTGGAGGTTCCCTGCCCAAGAGGGTGAGACGGACTATGTCCACTTCTTCATCAAACCTCATACGCCTGAGCCAGCCTATCCGCTGACACCGATTCCATTAGAAGGGCCACTGAGCCAGGAAGACGATTTCCCTGTGGAGCTGACCATAGGCGGAAATTGGCTGAAGATCAGCGGCTCCTATGACCTTACCTATTATGTTGACGGACCCGGCGGCATAGAACACTGCCCATATACCACGACCTTCACACTGGACTGGATACCGCCCGGTGGGACGGGGCCTTTGCAGCCTGCGACCTTCATAAACAACGAGATCATCGAGCACGGCGTCACTGAAGAGTATTTGAGCAAGTATGAGAATACGGGTCTGCGTATTCCTAGGTATATAGATGCCCAACTCCGTGACGATATATTGATTTTTTTATTATTGAGCGAAGAGTCGAACCCTTTCGAGGCCAACTATACGTACACGCTCACGACTGTTCAGGATACGTTGCTAGTCACTATGCCTTCTATTTTGTTTCGACAATTACCGAATGGCCCGCGGTTTATTCGTTATGGCCTGCGTGACCGGGCAGGTAACCAGCAAACCAATTATTCGGGGCCTACGCCCGTCTACATCAATTTGAAACCGTCTCCAAGTGGGCTTAAACCACCCCAGGTCCTTGCCTACGAATTCGACGGTCTGATTGATCGCGCGGATGCACGTGCGGGCGTCAATGTGAGGTTTGAAGCCTATTCCGGTTGGGATCCGGCAGACGAGGTAGTGGTCAGCTGGGACGGTATTGTTCTGGCAAGAGAGGGGGTCGAGGGTTTCCCGAAAGTGGTGCCGGTGCCCTGGTCTACGTTGATCCAGAAGGGTTACCTGCAGACCCATCTACCGGTCCAATACTTCATTTATCGTGCAGGCGTTCCGACGGCCATTCCATCGCCCGTGCGGCATGTCGATGCCGACTTCCGGGTCTTTGGCGTGGATCATGATCAGGCACCTGATGAGTTGAATCGACACTTGGAGCGGGTCGAGATTCGCGGTGCGGTTTCCGATACGGCCAACCACTTGGATTTCAGTGATTCGGATCAACCTGTCACGGCGACCGTCGCGCTGCCCGACGGTCCGAGTGTCGGTAAGTGGTTGGACTTGTATTGGGGAGATAAAGAAGAGCCAGTGGCCTCCTATCATGTACAGCCCGGGGACGTAGCAGGGGCCTTGGTGACATTTACCCCTATTGCCTGGTCGGTGGTTGCTGAAACACCCAATAACCCGGCGTTCCCAGTGAGTTATCGAACCCGTAATGGTGTGAATGACCAACTGGCGCCCAGTCAACTGGTGAATATAAATATAGCCCCGCCGGTTAGATTTCCTCGGCCCGAATTTCCACATGCAAACAGTAACGCCTGGTTGAACTGTGACACCAAGCCACCCATCTGGGACGGGGTTCGTGTTCACGTGCTCAAACATGCTGATATCAAGATAGGGGACGAAGTGCGGCTGAAATGGCAGGGTACGCTTGGCTTCGGCGGCGACCAGCCTATCCCGGAAACCACTGAGGTGTTTGTGGATTATTGGTCGGCCGCCCATGAGGCTCAGGGTTATTACGAATGTGTCGTGCCTTATGTTCCTTATGTAAAACCCATGAAAGACGATGCAGGCGCTTATGCTGAGTTCACGGTATGGCGTAATAAAAATCGCATAGGCAGCTCATTGATTCGTTATATAAAAATTGATCGGCGTAGATCACATGATTTGCCACTGTTTTGTGGGCCTGGTGGTGATGGTCCGGACTAAAAAGCGAAGTTTCCATTCGTGGCTGTGAAGGGTAATTAAAGATTAATTGATCGTTCTTCATCGTGCTTGATTTGAACTTGGTTATGTACGGGCTGGCGGCTGTTTCGGTTGCTGAGCGGCCGACAACATACCCGGGTCATTCTTGAGCGCCTTACTACTGGCAAGGAGAAACTGAGATGGCAATTAACCGTTCAAAAAAAGCAAGTGTGGCGGGCTGGGAAGACCCCAACCTGGCTGCGCCGATTTTTCCTCAGGCCCTCGATGGTATAAGCGGTTTGATCTGGCGGCCGCATTTGGAGAGCGATGGCGGTTTGAGGGTTGACTGCCCCATCTGGAGTTTCCCGGATGACGGGGATGAGCTGCAGATGTATTACAGCAAGGTTGGGGAAGCCCTCTGGATACCGCTGGATCTTATTCACTTTGATGTTCAACCGACGGGACCTTTCGTTCAAATTACCGTCAGTACCTTATCCCTCGGCCATGGTGAGTTTGATCTCAGGTTTAAAGTAAGGCCCGGTTCGGGCAGTGATTATTTAGACTTCTCTGCCCAACAACGGGTCAAGATTGATCTGTACGGTCCTTACAAAGCGCCCGGTAAGAGTGAAGCACCTGCAAGAGTTGTTTGGCCGGCTTCATTGCCTCTCGGTGTTGATATTACGCAAGAGACCTTGGACCTGAACCCCGGAGGGATTGAGCTCGGTATTCCGGGCTACGGGGATTATGAGGCGGGGGACACCGTGGCCCGGGTCTGGGTTACCGCCACCCAGCCGCCTGACGACGCGCCCTCTTTGGGCAGTAAACCCATGGAGGCTGGTGGAACAGTGTTCAACGTACCTATTTCAGCCATTGCTGCTATGGCTGATGGCATTTTATTTGCCTACTGCCAATTCGTAGACGCTGCCGGCAATTACAGCGAGATTTCCAGAATCCCCACCGGGCGCAGGCTTAAGCGCAGTGCAAACCTGAACCTGGATCCTCTTGTAATCGTTGCACCACCCTCTGGTGGGATGGTGGATATCGAAGCATGGCAGGCCGGCGTGAAGGGGGCCATTCCACAATATGCATGGGAGCCGAGCGATCAATACAGGTTGCATTGGGGCGACCAGACCACCGCTCTGGCGCCTCTAAGCGGGGTTTTTCCGTTCGAATTTACGGTCCCTGGCCAACTGATTGTGGACGAGTACGCCGATCAGGAAGGCCCGGTTTCGGTGACGGCCAGTTATGACATCATCAGGACCGGCTCTACCAATTCTCCGACCGATGACACTCTGGTGAGTGTTGATTTAAGCGTTGTTGGGCCTCCGGGTCCGGTTCCGGGCGAGCCTAGCCCAGACCTGGACATCGTCACCATCACCGGCCCCGCGTCGGCCCCAACGACGAACTATCTGAACTCCGCCGACATCGATCACGTTGGCCCCATCCTGGCCACCTGCGATTTGTGGTCTGTCGACCCTGAGCCGGAAGTAGACGACGTCCTTACGCTGTATTGGGGGAGCAAGTTGAACCCGGCAGGCTCATACACCGTTGGGCCTGGCGATGGGCCTGGCACTGAGGTTGAAATCGAGGTAGATAAAACTGCGATTGCTGCGGGAGGCAATGGCGACGATATTCCGGTGTTCTATGGTGTGAGCCGCTCCGGGGCAAGCAATAGCAACTACTCGGATAGCACGTCCGTGAGAGTGGACGATGCCATTACTCATCAACTCGACCCGGCGGAGTTTCTCCATTTGGGACCCTGGAGCCAGGATTCTAGAGGCAGGCTTCGCTGTGAGTCCTTGCGGCCGACAGATGCCGGCACGCCGTGGAGTGATAGACACGTTGAGGTGAGGATTCCCCCCAGTCCTGAGTTCTTTGCGGATGGAAAACAAGTCACCGTTGAGTTTGTTGCTTCCACGGGACTTCTAGGCGATATCCCTATCGAGGCTACACGCGGTACAGCTTCAGTTACGCTGGACGCGGAGATGGCGGCGAAAGGGTTTATCTTCGAACTCAAACCGTTCGATCCGCATCTCAAAGTGGTCGGTGCCGCCGCGCCGTGGAATACGCTCTGGTTCCAATACTCTCTGGACATCGCCGGAACACCGGCACGATCGATACCTGCGGTTGTTCCGATTCGCATGGTGACGTCCAATAACTATTGCGATGGAACGCCCGTGTAACCCAAGGCGTGCGACAAGCACCGAGACATGATGTGTCTCGGTGCTTTTTACTACGGTTGCACCACTCAGTTCTTCTGCGCTCTTCAGATTTATCCTACTTACGCCTACCTCCCCCAACTATAACCTCGCGGCCTCTACAGGTCTGGCTCCACTCCTTCGGAACGAGTCATGCCACTGATTCATGGCATTTAGTTAGAGCGAGTGTTACAGCATGTCCATCAAGTATTTTTTTAAACTTTCCCCCATAAGTGCGGCTGTCAAGGTGTCTTCACTGGGCCTGTTGCTGGGCGTATCGGTACAAAGCCAGGCAAGTCAGGAAGTCGTCGCCCCAGGTGAATCCAAAGTTATTGAGTCTGGAGAGGCAGTAAAAAACTGGGCGCTGCAGGCCGGCTCCAGCCTGACCGTCAACGGAGCAACTACCGGTGCCATCCTTAGCCTGGGTGCGCAATTGACCGTGAATAGTGGCAGCGCCATTGAACGTATTGTTGCCCAGGAAGGTTCCACTGTGAGCCTGGACGCCGCGACTGTTAAAGCCAATGCTGCGGGCGCGTCAGCGATGGAGCTGACCAACGGCAGCGCGACCATTTCCGGCAGCCACCTGGAAAGTGCCCAATCTATCGGCCTGGTACTCAATCGTTATAGCTCGACGCCGGATGGTTCTCGTGCAGACGTCAGTCACAGCACGATAAAGGGCGCACAAGCGGGTGCATCGGCGACTCAATTCAGTGAACTGTATTTGCAGGATTCCCTGGTACAAGGGACTGCCGTCGGCAGCACCGGCGTGTTGTTAATCGGCGGCTCTGCGTTTGCCCAGAATAGTGTGCTGTTGGGTGAGCAAAATGGTGTTCGTTTTACCCGTGTGGCCGGAACCACTCAAGATGGCTCACTGGTCCTGGATCAGACGACAGTCGAAGGTCAAACCGGCGCGGCAATTCTGGTCGCCGGCTTGCCGGGTCGGGTGCCGACGGCAACCATCGAGGTGAACAACGGCTCTCAATTGATCGGCGGCAACGGCAACCTGCTGGAAGTGACCGGTGGTGCGACGGCCAATATGAACGTCAATAACAGCCACTTGAATGGCAATGTCATCGTTGAAGCTGGCAGCAATGCCAACTTGAATTTGCACAACAACGCATCGTTGACGGGCGCTTTGTTGAACGTCAGCACGTTGAGCATTGCTGATGGGTCGTTCTGGAACCTGACCGGTGACAGCTTGGTGGGGGACCTGGATCTCGCTGGCGGTACGGTGAAATTCGGTGAGACCGATGCGTTTTACCAGTTGAACCTGGACACCCTCAGTGGTAACGGCACGTTCGTGATGGGCGCCGACTTTGCGGTCGGCTCGAACGATTTCCTGAATATCACCGGGGAAGCTACCGGCCAACACAGTTTGTTAGTGGCCAGCAGTGGTTTGGAACCTGTTTCCCCCGGTGACGTGCACATCGTGCATACCGGTGGCGGCGACGCGGAGTTCTCTCTGGCGGGGGGCGCCGTGGATATCGGTGCCTGGTCTTATGGCCTTAAGCAGGATGGCAACGACTGGTTTCTCGACCCCAGCGCACGCACTATCAGCCCGGGCACGCGTTCGGTACTGGCGCTGCTCAATACCGCGCCTACCGTGTGGTACGGCGAGATGACCTCGTTGCGCAGTCGCATGGGCGAATTGCGGCACAATGATGCCCAGGCCGGCGGTTGGATTCGTAGTTATGGCAATAAATACACAGTCTCTGATGCCAACGGTACGGGTTTCAAACAGACTCAGCGCGGGTTCTCCATCGGTGCAGATACACCGCTGAGCGAAGACAGCAATTGGCTGGTCGGTGTCATGGCGGGGCACAGCACCTCGGACCTGGACTTGAGCCGTGGCACCTCCGGAACAGTGAAAAGCTACTACGCCGGTCTCTATGCGACGTGGATGGATGCGGACAGCGGTTACTACTTCGACGGTGTGGTCAAAGCCAACCGCTTCGAGAACGAATCCAAGGTCGGCATGAGCGATGGTGCCCAGGCTAAAGGCAAGTACGGAACCAACGGTATTGGTGCGTCGGCGGAAGTGGGGCGCCACATCAAACTGGATGACGCGTTCTTCATTGAGCCCTTTGCTCAGGCCTCTACGGTGGTGGTCAAGGGCAAGAAGTATGATCTGGACAACGGCCTCCAGGCAAAAGGTGAAAATACTCAGTCTGTGCTGGGTAAATTGGGTGTCACGGTAGGCCGCGATTTCATCATGAATGACGGCAGTGTGGTTCAGCCATATCTTCGCGCTGCAGTGGCCCACGAGTTTGCCAGCGATAACAAAGCGCGGGTGAACGGCCAAGTCTTCAAGAATGATCTGTCGGGCTCGCGTGCCGAGTTTGGCGCGGGTGTGGCGGTGTCGCTCTCGCAGAACCTGCAGTTGCATGGCGACTTTGAACACAGCCAAGGCAAGCATGTAGATCAACCGTGGGGCGTTAACGTGGGGTTGCGCTATAGCTGGTAAAAGCCTGTGCGGTAATCCAAAAAGGAAGCTTCGGCTTCCTTTTTGGGTGTCTGGGCGATGGCTTTAGGTTATCGCTCAGGGCTCAACGCACCCTGAACAACGCAGTGATGGTAGAGACAGGATTTCCATCATCGTGTGTGAGGATGTTTAGCAATCCGCCTTCAACGTGATCATTGGCTGGGTCTATGGTGGTCAAGTCAATGAGGCCTGTATCACCGCGTATAAAGATGGGATCCAACAAGTCATCTGTTGTATAGGTCAGCCTAATCTGATGACGTTCGTCTTCCAGTTTGTAAACGCCTTCCGTTAAAGCCGTCGGAAACGAAAGCTGGATTTTATGACGGACACCCGGAACGACGACTTGAGTGCCGGAAACAGTCCATCGGTCCGCCGTCTTGGAGATGGAAAACACAGTGGCAGTAAAGTCCTTCCCGTCGATTGTTCCTTTGAAATGATTAAGCTCTTGGGATGATTTTGGGGTGAGTATTTCTTGAACGGCTGTCATGGCGACATCTCCTCTACATAGTGATCGCGACTCCGGTTCACGTCCTGGATGGAGGCGCAGTGGTTGCGGATAGGCTCAAGCTTTGCGTCTCAACGAGACATCATCGAAAAATTCTGCGCCATCAATGCCAATAAGAATGATGGTTAGCGCGGTAGCGCTGGCGGGCATCGCCAGTTCCTCTGGATAGGTGGTCCAGCTCGACGCATCTACGCGAATTTCCGCAAACGTGCCGGATGGCTCAACTTCGAATCGGCAGAACCCATGCCCGCCAAAATCACTGCGCGAGCGAAAGGAAAATTCGTAGGTGTTTCCTCCGGTGACAGGGACGGTTTGCCGGGCGCGGCCGCCCAGGGTGCACTGAAAGGTACTACCGTCAAAATGAGTGCCGGAGCCGATCGGGGAGCCTTCGGTACTCCAGTGATCCATGTTGTTGGAGAAATCCCCGTTAAGCACCAACTCAGGTCGGGGCGGGATGCCCGTATCCAGGGTCAGTTGCATCTCGTCGACGCACACTTCTCCGCTGGTGCCGGTGATAGCCACGGTGAGGAGGGTTGTCGCCGGTGGCGTGGTGAAGCTGATTTGCTGCCATCTCCAAACATGGAAGTCGTTGAGCTCAACTTCCAAGTCGGCACCGGGCACGTTGGAACGGATAGAAAGCGTGCCGTTACCTTTAAACAGGACCTGGCTCCAGAACTCGAGCAGATAGGTTGTTTCGGCACTGGCGTCAATGACTTGGGAAGCCTGGCCGGTGAGTACGCGGCAATACTGGCGTGAGTAGTCCACGCTGTCTTGCGTGGTCCAGTCGGCGCCAAATTTGCTGAAGTTGCCGTTGCGCAGCAAATTGTTGATCAACGTACTCTGTCCAGGCATCTCGCCAGCTCCGATGAATCCCTGTGGGTGAAGCTATTGCGCGCTATAAGAGCAGGGTTGGCAACTGTCAGAACTAACAGGTTCGCTCTGCCATTCGTCGGTTCTAGCCCTGTGTCCACACACTCATCCAGGCCGACACCAGCAATAAGATCGCCATCAACCGATTGAACCGTTGCATGGCCCTGGCCGAGCCCAGCAGCCGGGTCGATCCGGCTCCCAGCAACGCCCACACCCCAAGACACGGCAGGGACACCACAAAAAACATCAGGGACAGGGTCAGCACATGCGCCTGACGCCCGTCTCCCTGCCCGGCAAACACACTGACCACCGCCAACGCCATCATCCAGGTCTTGGGGTTGACCAGTTGCAAGCTGGCGGCGCCGAGCAGGCCCAGGCGCTTGTGGGATGCATCGCGCTCAACGGCCTGGGCGGGCGCACTGAAAATCTGCCAGGCGAGGTAGCTAAGCCATGCGACGCCGACCCACTGCAGGGTGGCTTGTACCTTGGGCAGATGAATCAGCGACTCACCGAACCCCGAACCCACTATCAGCACAATGCCCGCTGCACCGGCACAAGCCCCGAGGATGATCGGCAGTGCCGCCCGCAGGCCATAGCGGGCACTGTTGCTCAGCACCAGGATGTTGGTGGGGCCGGGCGTAATGGAGGCGACGAAGGCAAATAACGCGAAGGGCAGTAAGGTAGACAGCATGGGACGGGACTCCAGTGAACAGATCAGTGGTGTCCATCCTTGCAAGCCCGTGACTTAGCTGTCTGGAACGTTTGAGCAGCGCTTGCGGTACGCCGCCGGTGTCAGGCCATAGGCGCGCACGAACCAGCGGCCCAAGTGACTTTGATCGGCGAAGCCCAAGGCAATCGCCACATCGGCCGGTTGCGCGCCCTTGCCCAGCAAGTGGCGCGCGCGGGCCAGGCGCAGTTGCACCAGGTAGGCGTGGGGCGGCAGGCCGAAAGCGCTTTTGAAGGCGCGACTCAGACGAAAGCGGTCGACGCCGCAGGCCAGGGCCAGTTCGTCCATGCCCACGTCCTGATGCAGGTGGTCATGCAGGTATTCCCGCGCCTTGTGGGCCACCCGCGGCAGGCGCGGATCTTCGCGGTAGCGGGTGCGCCAGTAGAGTTGGTCGGTGAGGCATTCCAGCAAGTGGTCCATTGCCCGTTGCCGCACGATGCGCAGTTCACCGCTGTGCAGTGTCTGGAAGGCTTGGCTGGTGGACAGCGCCAGGCGTGGATCGTTGGCCAGGGTGCTGGCGAAGCCCAATTGACTGTTGACCGGCGCTTCTTCAAATACCGCACTCACTTCCCGCGCCAGCCACTGTGGGTCGAGGTACAGCATGTGGTAGGTGAAGCCGTCCGCCGTGGGCGCGTCGCCGTCATGCACTTCGCCAGGCTCCACCAAAAAAACCTGGCCGGGCACGCTGTTGTGGCGGGCACGGCGGCAGTTGAATTGCTGCACGCCTTGTTCGGTGACGCCGATCAGGTAGCTGTCATGCCAATGGGGGTCATAGGCATGGCCTTCAAAATGCGCGCGCAGGGTCTCGATGCCAGTGTCGGCGTCCTGAGACAGGTCGATCCAATTGTGCGCGGCCATACATCACCGTTGAGGAATAAGTGAGGCTATTGGCGCCCATCCGCTAATGAGCGTCTAGAAGGTTTGTGCAAGGCTAGCCGAACAGGCCGGCGGCGATATTGATCGAGAACCCCAGTATCGCGGTGTTGAACAGAAAGCCGATCAACGACTGCGCCAGTACAACCTTGCGCAGGCCACGGGTGGCGACGCCCACATCCGAGGTCTGCACGGCCACGCCGATGGTGAAGGAGAAGTACAGGAAGTCCCAGTAGTTGGGCGTGAGCAACCCTTCGGCGAAACGCAGCGCCGGCTCCTTGCCTGCCCAGGTGTAATAGAGCCGGGCGTAATGCACGCTGAAAATCACCCCGATCAGCAGCCATGAGCCGATGACCGTCAGCCCGGTGAAACCGTAGTGCAACAGGCGTTGCCCGGTGGCCAACTCCTTGCTGCCCACCAATTCGAAAGTAATGGTCGCCAGGCTCGCGATGGCGGCGATGCACACCATGAACAGCACCAGCCCGGCGTTTTCGTCCTCGACTTCGGCGATGCGTTTGACGTCTTCGGCCTTGGCGCGGCTGGTCAGCCACAGCATCAGCACCAGGTAGGTCCAGACCCCAGCGTTCCAGCCGATCAGGATTTTGCTGATGAGTGTTTCGGCGGGCATCAGGATGCCTGCGGCAAGACCCAGTACGGCGGCGGCGGAGAGGCG
>NZ_JFYX01000017.1:0-67804 GCF_000632245.1 Pseudomonas sp. RIT357 | reverse complement strand
GGCAGGGGGTGTGGGGTGGGGTGCTTATATATGCAATGCGGCTTCTGAATTTCTGGGGAAAACTTAAGCTTTTTGAGTGCTAAGCTCATCAGCCAGCTTTAAAGCATCATCCAGGAATTCGATGACTTCACTATAGTCTTCGACAGAGCCTCTTGAGCCTAGGATGCCATCAGGTTTAGCATCCAAAATAATCGACTCTATAAGGCTGTAGAAGTTTACTATTTTAGATAGCTGTGTGCCTTTAATCATTCCTAGCTTGTCTAGGTTGGCTTTGTATATCTTGCAGTAGTCGCTGGAAACGGCAACCACAAAGGCGTGATTTGCGGTATTGGGGGTAGTCTCGTCATCACTATGTGTGCTTGCAATTTGATTGTTGATTTCGGTGAGTTGTGCGCGCACCGATTTAAGTTGGTTCAGGTAATCTCGTTTTCTTATCATTGATGCTATGTTCTCAATCTCTGTGAGTATAGCGATCTTTACCGACTCGCGTGTCGAATGGGCTCTGTATAATGCCCCTATTCCTGCTGGTACTGATGCTATTAGTCCGCCCACAATAGCCGACCACACAGGTATCCACGGATTACTGACCGTTGTGAGTTCTTTGAGTTGCTTTAGGGCTTGGACATAGTGAGTGAAATCTTGAGGCGTAGGGTTATCCACTGTAGCGCTCCACTTTAAAGCATCGAATGCGAGGGGCTTGCCTCGTCTTGATATTGTAGTGGCTTTACGCTATAAGTCCATTGGGCAAACGGGTCTAGCAGATGCTGAACTGTACGTCTCAGAGAGCGAGACGCCTCAATGTCAGTAGTGCCATAGCGAACCTTCGATGGTGTAGTGGTGGCGTGAACGCTGAGAGGACAGTGCCGGTGGTTTGAAGGCCGGTGGGAGTAGCCACGCTCAGACGTGGAACGCTTACCCCTTCTGGCGTAGTTAGAAGGGCAGGTGATTGGTAGCTGAGCTATCAGGCATAGAGGGCTTCGCCCCTATGAAGAACGGCCAGTGTGGTAACGCATTGAGCACCCCTGAGGGGCATCTAGGTACGCCTAGAATCTGAGCATCACGCTCTATCTGCCCTTGCTATGTCCAATGCCTACTGTTTTAAGTTGAACGCTAGCTTCCAGGGTCAATGCACCCCTCCTGTCTTAATAAATAATTATCTTGGTTTGCTGTCTACGAGCTTCATTCGTCGAATGTCTGCGTCATATTCTTCCTTAATGCGCTTGTCGATTGCAATTTCACGCTCAGCCTCTAATTTACGTGGGCGTCCTACAGGTCTTACGCCACCAGTTACTTTTAACATTTCCTTAACGGCAGCAATGTTTCCATTGACTAACTCTTGTTTCAATATCTCAATTGATTTGTCATGCCAATAAATGCGGTGTTCCTCTTTCCATCCTTGTTCTTCTGCGTAAGTGTCAAGCGTAATCATGCTAACGTCTAAGCGCTTAGCTAGTACGCAATGTGAGTTTGTCTCAATATATTCTGTCTTGTCTTTATCTGTTAGATTCATTGCTTGTCTCTGTGTTTGATTATGGTTTTAGAGTTGATGAGTAGCGGACGCTCTCTCAATTTCCTCTAGTGAACATCTTGATAGATAGCCTACTGCTTGAAGAGAGATGCCATGATTATATGAGATGTGATACAGCGCTTGGTGGCCCTTACGCTTAGCAATAATCTCTTTGGCTAAACCCCTTCGTATGGTGATGCTATGAATTACGAAGGAGGTTAGATCAGGTATTCGAATATTATCATTGTCTGACATTGTATTGTCCTGGGTGAATTGTCTTAACGTCACTGCGTGACAGAAGCAAAAGCAAGAGCACGCCACGGAGTGGCATACGCATAAAGAAAAGATCAAGAGCGATACACTGGTATATGCTCTGCTTTTGATTTTATCTTTTAATGCGTGCTCTTTGTCGGCTCTGCCGACGTTGCTTTTGATCTTAAGTGTTGAGGGGGTGTGTAAAATCCCTTAGAGTACCTTTAAGAGAAATTACACAGTCTGCTTTAGCCACAAGCTAACAGTTCTATTGCTAACACCCATAACCTGAGCAATTTTTCTGGCTGACAAACCTTTAGAAGACAAGTCTCTAGCCGCAAGGATATTGCTTTTGGTTTTACTCCTGGCGTTGGTGCTTGGGCTTGATCTAGTAAAGTCTTTAAGGATGTGGTGACATCCAGTTAAATCGAACGCTAGGTGTCGTCCGGACTCCTCGGTGGGTACGAAGTGAATAGTAGGTCTGTCGTTATTGAACGTCCTAATACTACTTCGCGTAGCTGCTTGAAATATCAGCTCCCTATAACGCTCATTGCGTAATGCTTGCTTACCAACTGATGCGGAGATATTCATCTTGCAAAGCATCTCAGAATTGTTCTGATCTTCTACAGGGTTGGGATTTCCGTGGATTAAAGAGAGCGTATGGTGTACGTCTAAGTATCCATTCAATCCTCTGGCGTCAAAAGGTATACGTATTGCGTTAGGGTAATCCTCGAATGGGAACTTACACCATTCATGAACTTGAACAAGGATGGGTTCACCTTGTACGAATTCAATAGCGTCTCGTAACAATGCGTGTCCAAACACTTGCTCATTCCACTCCTCGGCTACGCTACCGTCAGGGAGAGTAAGAAGCATGGTCTTGCTTACCTTGCCTCCCTGAATCATCGGATAGATGTAGCTTGGAAATTTGTAGCCCCTGTATTCTGGTGTGAATTTGGATGCTTCAATGGTGTAGCCTTTGGTGAGGGCGTGCTCATACGCTAGCGTGCCAGTGACGTTGGCGCCCAGAACATGCGTCTCTAAAGCGGAATGATAGATACCATCCAAATCAAAGTAATCAATTACCCTGACTTGCCACTTCCATTTTCCGTCTTTCTTGTTGAAGTATTCCTTGATGAATACATCTGCCTTGCCCCTTAGAAGAGCACCTAGACAGGTGCATATGGTTGACATGCCCCGATCATCTACGATGTCAGAGTAGGTGGCTCTAGCTTCTTTCGTCATTCCTTGTTTGATAGAGGCTCTGGTGGAGACGCCATCAATCTCAATGAATTTTTCTAAAAAGTTTGTGTAGGCGTGGTTTCCGATATCTCTGGTAAGATTATTGGCGACCGATGGTACTTCATCAATGACTACAATCCAGTCCTGTAGGTAGCAGGGGTCTAGGTCCAATAAAGTCTTATGCGTAATGATAAGAACCTTAGGGTCGTCTTCAAGGAGTGAGCATTCTACTGTGTCAGTTACGTTCTTGTGGGTGTCGCTATTGATTACGTAAGCATGAGCTATGCCGATTGCATGAATACGCTTTACAACGTCTTTGGTAAGTACCTTGGTGGGGACAGCGTATACGTATCGCTTGTAGGGGGCGACATCCAGTTCTTTAATGAATTGTTCTGTCTTGCCTGTGCCAGGGGTAGCTTCTGCTACGTAAATAACCTTTGGGTTACTTGGCTTCAATCAGTTTCCCTTCTGTGATTAAGTTATCTATCGTTCGGGTGATATGTCTAGCGTCTGTGAAGGTGCCTTCAAGCTCTACAGGCAGCGAGTTGCTACCATGAACAGACAGCACCTGATATGAGCCATATTGAGTCATGCCATACTCACTCCCTTTGTAGTCCCTAATGCCTGAGATGAGTTTGTTCTTTTGCTCAATGCTACAGTCGATAGCACCTAGCGCTGAGCGACGCTGTTCTAGTGCTTTAACTTCTGCTGGTGTTAGGTCTACTGCTTTCATAGTTATTCTCCTTGGTTGTACATTGCGCGAATGGCTGCCATCAGTTCCGCTTGCTCTTTCTGGGTTGCACCGGTGAGTACAGATTTAGTGGTGCCTGTGATGTTTCCAAATGCATCGCGTTGGACAATGCTTTGCTTGGCCTGCTGAGCGGATGAGTTATATGCTGTGTCCAAGTCAGTAAGCTGTCGAATAAGAGGGTCTGCTTTATAAAGCTCGTCTCGTACCTTCTGCTTAGATGCCTTCCATTGTGCTAACGCATCCTTAGAGGAAGTTAACGGGTTGCCTCTAGGTGCGGGAGGTTCCTCGACTAGTTGATAGCCACGCTCGATAAGGTCTGTTAGGACCGCCATGGAGGTGTTACCTGTCTGACGTGCGAGTTCGTTGATTTCTGTCATGGTTATTGTGTTCATTGGTCATACTCCAGCGGGATTGTTTTAAATTGATTGCGATATGAAGACCCAAGTCTTACCTTTCGGATGGCTATGAGTTCATGCTTTACTAGATATTGAATTACTTTACTGCATGCGCTAGGAGACTTGCCTGTCGCTGAAGAAAACTCTGCGAGAGAGATTTCACACCAGCGTGCGCCATCGTTGCTATTATTTCTGATCATCAAGTACATGAGCTTTCGGTCAGTTGTGTTAAGGCTCATGGCTTTACTTTCTATGATTTTTTCGATTTTCATTATTGTCCTCTTTTTAGATTCCTCTTCAGCTGTTTTGTTTTGGAAAGCTCATGGCCCAGGCAATAAAAAAGACCGCAACCTACTGACTCTGAGTAAGCAGTGTGAGGAAGCAATCTTTATGCTGGTATAAGCTATACTGGTTTTGCGGGGTAAAGGTCTACAAGGCGTGACGTAAATAGTTTAGAAAAATGCTTTCTATACCTATCTATACTCGTTTCTGAGAGAAACGGAGACAGCGATTTTTAAAATGATTTGTAGTCCTCTACGTATATACTCTTTTTTGAGAGGAAATAGGACAAGGTCAGCGTGAAAAATCTCAGTCACTACCTACATATACTGTTTTTTGAGGGAAAACCCTACACGGATTCTGAAAAATAATGTCTATCCATAACTCCCATGCACACCCATTCCTTTACTCGTTGCCACTGTAAGCCCCTATGAGGGGCTACAGGCTTATATGGCTATATGGGTGGCAGTCGATTGCCTATCGTTGTTCCTGTGTGCTCACAGGTGGCTTAATCAATGAGGTGAAGTACATCCTTCGCATTCAAATGTGAGTACCTAGCCACTGACCTAGTATCCCTATGCCCCGATACAATCATTATCTGAGCGTTGTTGAACCCCTTCTTGGCTACGTTAGTAATACGCGTGTGCCTTAACTGGTGAAGCCTAACGCTACAGTCAAGTCCTGCCTTGTTCCTTGCCAGCCTAACGGCCTGTGACACTGCATGATGCGTCACAATAAACAGTCTCCCTCTGTGTGCCTTGTTTACTAGAGCCAGCCGCTGTGCCTCTTTCAGTAACTCTATGGCTCGCATGGTTAGGGGCACAGACCTAGTGCCGTTCTTCCCATCCACTACATCCGCAATACGCTCATCCAGGTGAAGGCATTGGGTTGTGAGCTTGAGTATTTCTGAGCGTCTCATGGCTGTCTCATACGCAAGCTCCACGATGAGGGCCATGGTGGGGGAGAGCTTGTTCAGCAACTGCCTAAGCTCGCCAGCACTGATTACCTTGTCGCTCGACTTGTCGGGCTTGGGTAGGGCTATGTCACTTACGGGGTTGTGTATGTCTATGAGCAGGCCACGCTTAGCGAACCTGAAGAAACGAGACATGAACGCTAGCTGTATGCGACAGGTCGCAGGCTTGACCGTTTGTAGACGCTTCAGCTTGAAGTCATTGACTAGCTGAGGGGTGATGTCATGGATTGACTGTGGGAAGGCTGCAAAGAGCTGGTCAACAATCTTGATTGCGTGGTCATAGCTACCTTTGCCCTTCAGCATGGTTTCGCAATAGGTCACGCCAAGCGTGTACAGGGTGTGCGTCTGATGCGTCTTGGTGACAGCCTCTAACTGGTCTGCCCATGCCTGGGCCAATGCTTGAGTGGGGAATGTTTTGGATTGCGGGGGACTTCCTCTCAACCGAACCTGAGCGTTCCAATTGCCAGAGGGAAGGGAGCGAATGTTAGCCATGATTGACGCCTCATAATGTGAATGGGCGTTTCCTTAGGGCTATAGGCTGCGTGGCCTAGCGCCTAGCATGGTGGCTCTTGACATGGTGGGGGTCGTTGGTTCGAGTCCAATCGCGCCTACCAAACAAAATCCGCTCTGCTGGGCGGTCTAGAAGGGCTCACCGAAAGGTGGGCCCTTTTTTGTTGTCTGCGATTTGAAAAGTATCATTTCGTTGCCTGCCTCTCACTAGATGGTCTTCTTCATTCCCTCATCCGTGCCAATCCAGCCAGTTCGGGCTTGGATTCCTTTTTTGCAATGCCAGCCCTTGCGCGTTCACTTTCTACAGCTGAAATCTCAAGATCTTTGACGGGGTGTCGATACTGTCGTAGTGCCATCTTTTTGGGTGGGTGATGTTAAAACAGGGAGAAGCAACATGTCGGGTGTAGAGTGGTATTACGCGCTGAGCGGTTCGCGACAGGGACCTTTTACGTTTGAGCAAATGCAAGGTTTCTTGAGTTCGAACACTATCAGCGCGCAAACAAAAGTATGGCCGGGCGAGGGCGATTGGGTCGCGTTGAAAGACACTGACTTGGCCCAAAGCATTCCACGCCCCTCGGGCCCACCACCTCTTGCAGCAACAGAAATAGACAACCGATTTGTATGGGCGTTGGCGGGCGTCCAGTTGGCGGGTGGGTTGATCGAATACTTTTCCGGTATGAGTATTTGGTGGGTTTTTGTGATCTTCAACGTAGCCCTGTGTGTTGTCGACGAAAAGCGTTTGAAAGCAGCCGGTCATGCCGCGCCACAAAGCTGGTGGGCGTTGATTGTTCCTGTTTATCTTTGGAAGCGAGCGGCGCTTTTGAAGCAGGAAAAGCACTATTTTTACGGTTGGGTGGCGGCGTTCGTTGTATCGGTCGTGCTGGGAATGTTCGGTGGCCAGTCCGCTATCGAAGAAGCGGCATGCCCAATTGTCACCGACATCATTCATAAGCAGTTTTACCAAACGTCATCGTGCGTTGCCGTGACGATTGACGACGAGATTAAAAGTGGTCTCTATCGTGCGAGCGCCTTGCTCGATAACGGAAATGAGATCGACATCACCATCGAGGAAAAGGGCAAGCAGATCCTTGTTCGGATTCCTCGCCAGTGATCGCATTGGCGTGACCAGTAAAAGCCCAACATTGTGTTGGGCTTTTTTTTGCTGCTGCGACTAAACGTGCAAGGCTTGTCTAAAGTAATTGCCTGGCAGGCCGATGCATTCTCAAATCTCTGAACGTCGGATATTTGGCATGCTTATCAACATTAGCACTACCGTTTCCGTAGCAAGCACTCCAAGTACTGTCACGTCGACGGATACCGCCACCACCGAAAGTACACGTACCGCCAGCAGTTCCTCCGCTGGCGCGAGCGCTGAGACTAAAGGTGCGGCCGGCGCGGGCGGCGGCCAGGCCTCATCGAGCTCGCAGGAGTCCGATCGGGTCAAAGAGTTGAAAAAACAGATCGAGCAGTTGCAGCAGCAGCTTCAAGAACAGCAGCAGGCCCTTCAGAAGGCTCAGTCCAGTAGCCAGAGTGCAGACGCCAAGGCTGCCGCTATAGCCGCGGCTCAAACGCAAATTGCAGGCACTGCTGCCGCATTGCAGACGGCAACTTCGGCGCTATTGCAGGCCGTCACGGATGAGGGGGGCAGCGCGTCCGGCTCGATGGTCAGCACCACCGCCTGATCGCAGAAAAGTGTGTTGAACCGCCGTTTTTATCCGCGGTTCAGCACACTTTCTCCTGCACCCTTGGGCAATCGATACACATCCACCAGCGCCCACACCCCCAGCAACGCCACCCCGATGAACGCCACGTGGAAATCCCCCGCCTGCGCCTGAACCTCATGGCCTTGCACGGTCATGGATGCGCGCAACAACAGCGCAGCCACTGTCACGCCCATGCCCATTGCCAGTTGGAATGACAGGCTGAACAACGCCGACGCTTCGCTCATGCGTGCTTTGGGCACATCTGCGAAGCCAATCGAGTTGTAACAAGTGAACTGCATTGAACGTGACAGCCCGCCCACAAACAACACGGCCGCAATCAGCGAAAACGGCGTCTGTGCCGTGAACAGCGCGCACGCCATTATGGACACCACGCCGATTACCCCATTGACCAGCAACACTCTGCGAAAGCCGTAGCGTTGCATGATGGCGGTGGTGAAGGGTTTCATCGCCAGGTTGCCGGCAAACACCGCAAGTACCAACAGCCCCGCGTCCACTGGCGACAGGCCAAATGCCACCTGAAACAGCAGGGGCAGCAGGAAAGGCAGGGCGCTGATGGCAAGGCGAAACAGTGAGCCGCCGTAGATGCTCACGCGGAAGGTGTTGATGGACAGTGTATCGAGCGGCAACAGGGGAGCGCTGTAGTGCCGACAATGGCGCACGGCCCATACCGTCAGCAGTAAACCTGCCGCAACCAGCGCTGCGCCCGGGATGAGCATTTCGCCTGCCTGGTTGCCCAGCCATTCCAGCCCGCCCAAGAGGGCCACGCAGGCGCCTGCCAGCAGTAAAAAACCCTTCGTATCGAACTTGCGCACATCCGCCTCGCGGCCTTCCGGTACCAGCCACAGTGCCGCGACCAAGGCCAGGGCGCCCAATGGAAGGTTCACGTAGAAGATCCATGGCCACGATGCATGAGTCACGATCAGTCCACCCGCCAGCGGCCCAAGAATCGGCGCCACCAAGCCGGGCCAGGTAATCACTGCGACCATCTTCACCAAGTCTTTTTTATCGGTATTGCGCAGCACCGCTAGACGCCCGACCGGCACCATCAGTGCGCCACCGATGCCTTGCAGGACGCGGGCAAATACGAACATTTCGAGGCTTTGGCTGAGCCCGCAGAGCAGCGAGGCGAGGGTGAAAACAATGATCGCGCCAGCAAATACCCGGCGTGCACCGTAGCGGTCGGCGATCCAGCTGGACAGCGGAATGAAGATCGCCACGGCAAGAATGTAGGCGGTGATGCCAATGTTCATGTCGACCGGCGTCACGCCGAATGCCGCGGCCATGGTTGGCAGCGCGGTGGCGATCACCGTGGCGTCGAGGTTCTCCATAAAAAAAGTCACGGCGACCACCAGGGCGATCAGGTGGGTTTGCGTGCTGAGGCCGGTGTCGGCTGTGGATGAGGTCACCGGTATTTCCCCTTGTTGGATGAGGGATGGCTGCTTGGCGTCGGTCTCAGCCGTTCCATATTTAAAGTTGTAATGAAGGCGCCATAAGCACGCGGCGCCACGATGCGCGAATCTGTCGCCGACTGTCTACAGGTTGTTAACGGTGTGGGCTCCAGTCGCCGACAAAATTTATTGGTTCGCAGCAACAATTTTTCTTGTTGGACACCTTCCGCTTTCAGGCAGCACAGTTGCTGCCACTGACGCTCGCCCTGACGGGTCAACAATAAAAAAACCGAGCCGACTGCACGCCACTTCCTGCTGTGAACCCTTTGTTCACATCCTGCTGTAATGGCGCCGCAGCGCGCACTTAAGGACCTCTCCGCCATGCAAACTGTTGTGAACTTATGGCCGTTGATCGGCGTACTTGTGATCGTGGTTGGCTTTGTTTTACGTTTCAATCCGCTGTTGGTGGTCACCGCTGCGGCTATTGCCACCGGGCTTGCTGCCCACTTCCCGCTGGAAAAAATCCTCGCCACCATGGGTGATGGCTTCCTTCAGACCCGTGCCCTGCAATTGATCCTGTTGTTGCCTCTGGCCGTCATCGGCTTGCTGGAGCGCCATGGCTTGCGCTTGCATGCGCAAAACTGGATTGCACGGTTTGAGCGTGCCACTGTCGGGCGTCTGCTGATCATCTATCTGTTCGTGCGTGAATCCACCGCCGCCATGGGCTTGACCAGTCTGGGCGGGCACCCGCAGATGGTGCGCCCGCTGTTGGCACCGATGGCCGAAGGTGCGGCGGAAAAGCGCTACGGCAAGCTGCCGGACAAGTTGCGGCATAAAGTGCTGGCCATGTGCGCGGCGACGGACAACGTCGGGCTGTTTTTTGGCGAAGACATTTTCGTTGCGTTTGGCGCCATTGCATTGATGCACACGTTCCTGCTGGGCTCTGGGATTGATGTCGAGCCGCTGCACATCGCGGTGTGGGGTATCCCGACGGCGATCTGCGCCTTCATCATCCATGCGATCCGCTTGCATCGGTTTGATCGACGATTGACGCGTGAGATGACTCCCGTCGCCACGCCGGCAGGGGCCTCCCAATGATTATTTCCATTCAATACCTCTACTGGCTGGCTGGTGTGTTGTTGCTGATCACCGCAGGCATGATTCTGTTGGACCGAACCCATCCCAAGCGCTGGTCCAGCGCCTTGTTCTGGCTGCTGTTTGCCATACCGTTTCTGGTGGGCGAGCGCCTGCCATCGGTGGTGATCGGTGCGGGTGTGGTGGTGATGGCATTGATAGCAGGGTTCGGCGGCGTGGGCCGTGGCACTCATGTCGAGCTGCACGATAAGGCCTCGCGCGCCAGTGCTGGCCGCCTGGGCCACAAGCTGTTTATACCGGCGCTGGCCATTCCCCTGACCACGGTAATCGGCTCGGTATTGCTCAAGCACACCGAGATCGGCGGTATACCGTTGCTGGATCCGAAAAACACCACCTTCGTGTCTCTCGGTATCGGCTGTCTGATCGCTCTCGGCCTGGCCTGCTGGCTGACCCGCGATACGCCGGTGCAGGCCTTGCGCGAATCACGCCGCCTCACCGAAGCCCTGGGCTGGGCCATGGTGTTGCCGCAGATGCTGGCGATGCTCGGGCTGCTGTTCAATGAAGCGGGCGTCGGCACGGCTGTCGCCCACGTCACCACCACTTACATCAACCTGGATTTCAAGTTGGTCGCGGTGATGGTGTATGTGTTGGGCATGGCACTGTTTACGGTGATCATGGGCAATGGCTTCGCCGCTTTCCCGGTGATGACTGGCGGCGTCGGTGTGCCGGTGTTAGTGGGCATTTACGGCGGCAACCCGGCAGTGATGGCCGCCATCGGCATGTTCTCCGGTTACTGCGGGACCCTGATGACGCCAATGGCCGCCAACTTCAACATCGTGCCGGCGGCGTTGCTGGAATTGCCGGACAAGAACGCAGTGATCAAGGCCCAGTTGCCGACGGCGCTGATGATGCTGGTGGTCAATATTGTGCTGCTCTACCTGTTGATGTGAGGTCTTGTATGCGTACCGTACTGCTGACGGGCTTTGAGCCCTTTGATCAAGATTCGGTTAATCCGTCCTGGGAGGCCGCACGCCAATTGGACGGCGTGCAGCTCGCCGAGGATGTGCAGATTGTTGCGCGTCGGCTGCCCTGTGCCTTCACCACCGCCCCTGAGTGTCTGGTGCAACTGATCAATGAACTGCGTCCAGTCATGGTTATCGCCACTGGTCTGGCGCCGGGGCGCGGCGAGATTTCCATCGAGCGGGTGGCGATCAATATCAACGACGCGCGTATCCCCGACAACCTGGGGTATCAGCCCATCGATACGGCAGTTGTCGTGGATGGCCCGGCGGCCTATTTTTCGACGCTACCGATCAAGGCCATGGTCAAGGCGGTGCGTGGGGCGGGGATAGCCGCGGCGGTGTCCCAGACGGCGGGCACGTTTGTCTGCAATCAGGTGTTCTACCGTTTGCAGCACGTGCTTGCGGGCACGGATGTGCGCAGTGGTTTTATTCACGTTCCCAACCAGCCATTGATGGCGCTGTCGAGCTTGGTCGATGGGTTGCGCGTCGCAGTAGCTACGGCGTGGAACACGCCGGTAGACGTGGTGGAAGTGGGCGGTCAGGTCAGTTGACGCCGCCCCAGGGATGACACTTCGGCTTGCCGGTGGCGGCAAGAGGCGATTGTTTACGCCTCGCGGCCAGGGAAAAACAGTTCGAAACAGGTCACGCCGTCCTTGCTGCTGACGCTGTACCGGCCGTGATGCAACTGCATGATGGTCGCCACAATCGACAGGCCCAGGCCATTGGACTGGGCCGAACGTTCCCTTGATTCATCCACCCGATAGAACCGCTCAAACAGTCGCGATAAATGCACGGCAGGGATGGTTTCCCCCTGGTTGCTGACTCGCAGGTGGATGCCCTCGGCGTCTGCAATCGCCTGGATCAACAACTCGGAACCCGGTTCGCCGTATTTGATGGCGTTGGCGCACAGGTTCGCCAGGGCCCTGCGCAGCAGCATCGGTTCGGCCCAGATCACGCCTTCACCCTCGGCACGAATGCTGATGTCCGCATCGCCTGCCAAGCCTTCAAAGTAATCGGCAATGCGGGCCACTTCATCGGTGGCGCTGAGTGCCTGGCGCTGGCGCAGGGCGCTGGCCGGGTCGGTGCGGGCCAAGAACAGCATGTTGTCGAGCATTCGCGCCAGGCGCTCAAGCTCTTCGACATTGGAGGCCAAGAGCTGCTGATAACTTTCGATGCTGCGGTTCTGTTGCAGGGCAACCTGGGTTTCCCCCAGCAGGTTGTTGATCGGCGTGCGCAGTTCGTGGGCCATGTCGGTGGATACTTGGCCCAGTTGCGCAAAACCCTTGGCCAGGCGCTCAAGCATGGTGTTGAACGACTCGATCATCGGCAGCAGTTCTTTTGGTACTCCCTGGCTGTCGATGCGTTCGGCCAGGTTGCCGACGCCGATCCCTTGAGCGTGTCGGGCCAGTCGACGTAACGGTAGCAGGCCGCGATGCACCAGCAGGTAGCCCACCAGTGCGAGGAAGATCGCGGCGATGCTCGCCAGTACGTACACGCTCAACCGATAGCTGGCGAGCATGGCGGTACGCTCGGTCATCAGGCGCCCGCTGGTGACTTGCAGGCTCCCCAGGTCGCCGGAGTCTATGGATGCGGCCAAGGTGGAAAAGGGCACGCCATTTACGCCCGGCAAATGCTGCACATCGCTCAGCGTGAGGATGTGGCCTTTGGGGACCGGCTCGACTGCTGGCAGATCGATGTTGGCGGGGTTTACCAGCAGCAGCGGTTTTTGGCCGGGTGCGGCGATGCTCAGCACCGATTCGCGGTTGCCCAACATATTCTGGAACAGTTCCGGCTTGGTCTTGATCAAGTCCAGTGTATTGCTGTCGTTAAGCAGGTTGCGTAGTTGATCCACGCGGGAAATCAATTGCACATCGTCGCGGCGGATCAGCTCGCGCTCCAACTCGCGGTACAGCGCCACGCCGACGGTAGCGAGCAGTGCAAAGGCGAGCAGGGCGAAGATCAGGGCCAGGCGTAGTGTCAGGGAATAATGGCGACGGTGGGTCATGGTTGGGTATCGAAACGGTAGCCAATGCCCCGCACGCTGTGGATCAACTTGAGCGTGAACGGGTCGTCGATTTTCAGGCGCAGGCGCCGTACGGCCACGTCCACCACGTTGGTGTCGCTGTCGAAGTTCATGTCCCATACCCGCGAGGCGATCAGCGAGCGCGACAGCACTTGGTCCTGATGGGTGGCGAACAGGTGCAACAGTGCGAACTCCTTATTGGTCAGGGTGATGCGTGTACCGGCGCGAGTGACGCGGCGTTTCAGTACGTCGATGTGCAAATCTGCGATTTGCAGGTGTTCTTCTTCCCTGATCGGGCCGCGACGGGTCAGGGTACGTAAGCGTGCTACCAGCTCGGCGAAAGAGAAGGGCTTGATCAGGTAATCATCGGCACCCAGCTCCAGGCCCTTGATGCGATCGGCAATATCGTCGCGAGCTGTCAGAAAAAGCACTGGGGTGTCGGAGTCTTTACGCAGGCGGCGCAGTACTTCCCAGCCGTCCATTTTCGGCATCATCACATCCAGCACGATCACGTCGAACGGCGTTTCCAGTGCTTGGTGCAGGCCGTCCACGCCGTCCCGTGCCAGGCTTACGGAGTAGCCCAGTTCCTGCAGACCGTTGAGGAGGTAATTACCGGCCTTGGGTTCGTCTTCGACAACGAGGATGTTCATGTGAAATGCCTTGATTCAATACGTGGCGCCAGTGTAGCTCGATCAATTGTCACTGGCGCAGGCCATGGCCTGCACTGGGTAGTTGAGTCGTGTCAGTGCGCTCACGGTAACCCCGTACTTCAAACAGCCAGCCAACAGGATGATGACAAATTCGTAATGATTGGCTGGCTGTTGGGCGTCAGCGTTTACAACCCAGTAGGTGATCCGTAGATTGCACCGGGCCGATTATTCGTTTCAGCTTACGAGGAAACCCCGCAGTGTCTATCCGAGGTTCAGCTGTATCAGCCCGCCCTTACCGCGCCTTCCTGTTCGATATGGATGGAACCCTGCTCAACTCCATTGCCGCTGCCGAACGAGTGTGGGGCATCTGGGCTGAACGCCATGGGCTGGACGTGGCGGCCTTCCTGACCACCATTCATGGTGCGCGGGCGATTGACACTATCACGCGCCAGGCATTGCCCGGCGTCGACCCGCAAGTTGAAGCGCAGTGGATTACCGAGGCTGAAATCAACGATGTGGAAGGCGTCGTGGCGATTCCCGGTGCCGTCGAGTTTCTCAATAGCGTGCCTGGTGATCAGTGGGCATTGGTCACCTCTGCGCCGAAGGCGTTGGCATTGCGTCGGTTGCAGGCAGCGGGTATCGCGCCACCGGCGGTGTTGGTAACGGCCGAGGATGTGGCCATCGGCAAACCGAACCCCGCCTGTTATGAGCTGGGTGCGCAACGCCTGGGCGTGCCGGTGCAGGATTGTCTGGTGTTTGAGGATGCGACGGTGGGTATCCGTGCGGGGAAGGCGGCGGGTGCGGATGTGCTGGTCGTAACATCGACGCACCTCAAGCCCATGCCCACGGAGCATCCATCGATTGAAGGGTATGAACAGTTGCAGGTGCATCGCAGCGCTGATGGCTTGTTGTACCTGCAGAGCGCAGTGGACTGACACAAAAAAGCCGAGTCCGTATCCGGTCTCGGCTTGGTTCGCTTGGTCAGCCGCCTGTTTTATTTTCGGCCCGCCGGCACAGCTGACGCTGCAATGCTTTCTGGATAGGCTTGAGGCAGAACATGAACAGGTACGCACACAGCAGCAGTGCCAAATCAAACCAGGACTTAGGATAGGCGGGGTCCGAACCTTCGACTTCCAGCCGCAGGCCATATTCTACGCCCACAAAGGCCAGCCCAATCAGCAGGGCAATCATCCAGGATCTGGAAAAAAATGGCTGCGCGGTAATAGGCCTCATCGACGTGCTCCTGAGTCCACACGGATGGAAGTATGTCAGTCAGGAGATTCGGCTTTGGATAGTGGAACAAGTTCCAGACGCGAGGATAATTTCATCTTTGGGGCGCATGGACTTTGGACGACGCTAATCACTCATTCAGCCCAAGAACAGTCCAATAGGCTTTCGCCAGCCGTTACATGAACGAAAGGGCTGGCTACTGAGTGCGCCTCAAGGCGTCTGGTTTTTATCCGGAGCGGTCAGGCCGGCCTGGATGCGCTGGTAGATCTCCTCGCGATGCACGGCAACATCCTTGGGGGCGTTGATGCCGATTCTTACTTGCTGGCCGCTGACGCCCAGGATGGTGATCGTGATGTCATCACCGATGTTTATGCTTTCACCGACTTTGCGGGTGAGTATAAGCATGGACTTCTCCTTGATTGCTTTTAGGACACATGTTTCAGACAGGGCAGGTGTCGGATGTGTGTAGCTTACTGCTAAGCGCTTCCCTGTGACTGCCTCTTTTAGGACGCATAGAGGCGACATTAATTCCCATGGCGGCATCATACAGGTCTGGGATACATCATTCGCATTGTTTAAGCCAACGTTTATGACGGCCAGAATAGACAGTGAATGATAAAGTTGCCTCTTTATCCTTAGAGGAGCAGGGCAGTGCGTAAAGTAGCGATGGCAATTGCGGTGTTGGCACTGGCCGGTTGCGGTGAAGGCAAACGCGTCGACGCCCCCAAGGCCAAGCCTGCCGTGACCGAAAGCCAGCCACAAACCGGCGCGATTGCCGCCCAAGAGTGGGACCTGCGAGTAGGTCCGCCGGACCACAAACTGCAGGCGATCACCGACCTGACCGCCTGGTTGCTCGAACATGGTTTCAATTTTTATATCGTTAAGGTCGACGGCAAGGACGAAGTGCTGTTGGGGCCGTTCGCAACTAAGGCCGAAGCCGAGGCAAAGCAGACCCTGCTTAACGAAAAGATGGCTCGTGCCAAGAAAACTGACACGGTGTCTGAGATCATCGAACACCAGCCTGCGCAGTAACGGGCCGATTGGGCGGCAGTGCCGCCCATCTTCAACCGCAGGCTTTCAGGTTGACCGGGCCGACAAACTCATTGCCACGCCCCATCACACACGCCACCGTCTGGTTACGCTGGCGCTCCCAGGCTTGGACCGGGTAGGTTTTGTTCCAGGCTTCGTACAACTGACGATCCTGTTTCGACAGGCGCAAGCCGTATTGTTTGCTCATGTAGAAGTAGGTTCGCGCGATCATCCCGCGTACGGAAGGTCGCGGCATCACCTTCTTGGCCTTGAAATCCACTTGGGTCAGGCATGAACCGTACTGCCCGCGTTGCACTGGCAGCCAGCCAAAGCTGAAGTTGCTTCGGTCTCCATTGACCTCGCCGATACTCGGCACCAAATTGTGCAGGTCTGCTTCGGCACGCTTGAACACGTCATCATGGCGCGTGCAGTTCTTGCGCCCGCCATTCTGCCAGCACTGGCGCTGATGTCCGATCTGCCAGGCCGGAACAATGTGTTCCCACTCGATGCGTGCGGCGCGGTTGGCGTTTTTGCGTGGGATATATCCGCAGGCTTTCAAGTCAACGCGGTTGCCGCTGTACTTGCAGCCGCAATAGAACTCGGTGGATTGCGGGGCGTAGAGTGTCCAGGCAACTTTTTTGGCTTCACTGAAGGTTCGGGGCGCCTGAGCGTGAGCGGTAACGGCAAGAAACAGGCAACACACAGCAATAAAACGGGCACTCATTCAATCAATCTTCCTTCGGCACAACCCAGAAAATCTGCACGCCACCGTCATCCCGGTAGGCTAGGGTGACGTTGTCGTTCTCCGCAATCTCCTCCAACAAGCGCTGCCAATCGTCCTCTGGTTCCTCCGGCAAGCGGAAGATCAGGGCTGCCTTGGCTTTTTGGGCATTGGTGGAGTTGATGATTTTTTGCACGCGAATGGCCAGGCGTGTGTAGGCATCGGGCGGGGTAGGTGCTGCGGAAGACGACTTTGCCACGGAGCATTCCTTAATAGGCTGTACGTGCATACAGTATTTAAGTGTGGGCAATTTCGCAACTGCTTAAAATTCAAGAGATTCGTCTGGCGGCGAGTTGGGGGTTGGGTGTAGGGCGGGGGGAGAGGGATAGGTAGGTTGTTGTGGCGAGGGAAGTTGTTCCCGCTGGTCCGCGAAGCGGCCCCAAAAGAAGCTTTCGGGCGCTGCGTACATGAGCGGGAGCAAGCTCCCTCGCCACATACAGGGTTCAGTCAGGAATCAATATTCCCAGAAAATCCGTTGAAGCTCTTTGCTGTCTTGGGTCTTGGTCAGGGCAACCATTGCCAGAATCCGCGCTTTCTGCGGGTTCAGGTCGAGGGCAGCAACCCAGTCGTATTTGTCGTCAGGCTGTTCAGCGTTACGCAACACCATGCCGCCGGCATTCACGTGGGAGGAGCGAATGATCTGCACGCCTTGCTTGCGCAGTTCCACCAGGGCAGGCACCACTTTGGAAGATACCGAGCCATTGCCAGTACCCGCGTGGATGATTGCTTTGGCACCAGCCTGGGCCAGGGCTTTGTAGGCTGTGTCGCTTACGTTGCCGTAGCCGTAGGCGATTTCGACGTCCGGCAGGCTTTTGATGTTCTTGATGTCGAATTCCGAATCCATGGTGTGGCGCTTGGCAGGCAGGCGGAACCAGTAGGATTTGCCTTCAACCACCATGCCCATTGGGCCCCATGGGCTCTTGAAGGCTTCGGTCTTGATATTGATCATCTTGCTTACGTCGCGACCCGATTGGATCTCGTCGTTCATGGTCACCAGCACCCCTTTACCGCGCGCGTCCTTGCTGCCGGCTACAGCCACGGCGTTGTAGAGGTTGAGCATGCCGTCGGCCGACATGGCGGTGCCTGGGCGCATGGAACCAACTACCACGATTGGCTTGTCAGTTTTTTCCACCAGGTTCAGGAAGTAGGCGGTCTCTTCCAGGGTGTCGGTACCGTGGGTGATCACGATGCCATCCACGTCTTTGTTGTCAGCCAGCTCCGCGACGCGGCGACCCAGTTGCAGCAGGTTCTCGTTGTTGATGCTTTCGGATGCAATTTGCATCACTTGCTCGCCACGCACATTGGCAATCTGGCTAAGTTCAGGAACACCGGCGATCAATTGCTCGATACCGACTTTGGCCGCCTGGTAGGTAGCGCTGTTGGCCGCACTGGCGCCAGCGCCGGCAATGGTGCCACCGGTGGCGAGAATTACCACGTTGGCCAGTTTGGTCTTGGATTCAACTTCCTTTGCCTGAGCGGCAACAGGGAACAGCAGCAGAAGGGCTAACGCGCCCGGAACAAAGTTCTTCAGTGCAGATTTCATTGTTTTTCTCTCTGGTTTTTGATGAGTGCTGTAGCAGGTTCATCTAGAGCGCCCGGGCGGTTCTGAATGCCACGAGGTGCTGGGTAGGAGCAGGATTTGTACCAGGCTGATTAAGTTCTTGGATATAAATTAACTTGCTGATTTATAACAATAATTGTCGTTCTTATGGCAGGTCCCGCAATGCGTCTGTCCGGCTTTCCGAACACGCTGCATGATTGCGTTCGGTTGTCCGAAGATGATCATCGGGAAATACTGAGTCGCATGAAGAGGTCTGTCGTTTCAGAGAACGAAGCGTTGGGGGGAATGTTTAATAACGTCCTTTCGCCGGACGGGAGGACAGAGGCTAGAGGCCTTAGATGAAAGGCTGTGTTCTACCGTTGACAAATCTCGACAAGGTTCTCATAGTTTGATTAACGCAAACGTTTGCGAGATGTTTCACGCGGTGCTCCCTGAGTGCTCTGAAAGATCGAATCAGCCACCCGTGTGGGATGGCTGCCGAAGGACTCTTCGGTGCAAGCGTTGCTCACAATAATCATAAGATCGGAGTGAACCCATGAAGCTGCCATTCGCTGGACGTCTTCTTGCTGTCGCTGTGCTTGCTGCCGCATCCGCCGCTTTACCTCTGTCCTCTGCCTTTGCTGACGACGCCGCCGCCAAACCCAAGGTCGGCCTGGTGATGAAATCTCTCGCCAATGAATTCTTCGTCACCATGCAGGACGGTGCCAAGGCTTACCAGAAAGACCATGCCGCCGATTTCGACATGATCACCAACGGCATCAAGAACGAAACTGATACCAGCGCGCAGATCGATATCGTCAACCAAATGATCCTCGCCAAGGTTAACGCCATCGTCATCGCGCCTGCTGACTCCAAGGCACTGGTCACCGTACTGAAGAAAGCCTCCGACGCCGGTATCAAGGTCGTCAACATCGACAACCGCCTGGACCCCGGTGTACTGAAAAGCAAAAATCTCGATATTCCCTTCGTTGGCCCCGACAACCGCAAGGGCTCCAAGCTCGTGGGCGACTACCTGGCCAAGCAACTGGCAGCAGGTGACAAGGTCGGCATCATCGAAGGCGTACCGACTACCACCAACGCCCAGCAGCGCACCGCCGGCTACAAAGATGCGATGGACGCTGCCGGTATGAAGATCGTTTCCACTCAATCCGGCAACTGGGAAATCGACCAGGGCCAGAAAGTCGCCTCGGCCATGCTGAGCGAATACCCGGACCTCAAGGCCTTGTTGGCCGGTAACGATAATATGGCCCTGGGCGCTGTCTCCGCGGTGCGTGCGGCAGGCAAGGCGGGCAAGGTAATGGTCGTGGGTTACGACAATATCGAAGCGATCAAGCCGATGTTGCAGGACGGCCGCGTACTGGCTACCGCCGACCAGGCAGCTGCCCAGCAAGCGGTATTCGGTATCCAGAACGCCCTTAAGCTGGTCAAGGGTGAGAAAGTCGATGCCAAAGACGGCGTGATCGAAACCCCGGTCGAACTCGTCCTCAAGAAGTAATTCTGGCGGCACCCAACAGCGCCCGCTCGTCCTGAGCGGGCGCCTGGAGATTTTCCTATGTCATCTTCCGCCCCGAACGCTGTCCTCTCGGTCAGCGGTATCGGTAAGACCTATGCCCAACCGGTTCTGTCCGACATCACCCTCACGCTCAACCGTGGGGAAGTGCTGGCGCTGACCGGCGAGAATGGCGCAGGCAAAAGCACCCTGTCCAAGATCATCGGCGGGCTGGTCACGCCGACCACCGGGCACATGCAATTCAATGGTCAGGATTACTGTCCTGCCAGCCGTACCCAGGCTGAAGCGTTGGGTGTGCGCATGGTCATGCAGGAACTCAACCTGCTGCCGACGCTGACCGTGGCCGAAAACCTGTTCCTGGATAACCTGCCCAGCAACTGTGGCTGGATCAGCCGCAAGCAACTGCGCAAAGCCGCGATCGAGGCCATGGCCCAAGTCGGCCTGGACGCCATCGACCCTGACACGCTGGTCGGCAGCCTGGGCATCGGTCACCAGCAAATGGTTGAAATCGCTCGCAACCTGATTGGCGACTGTCATGTACTGATCCTCGACGAACCCACGGCCATGCTCACCGCGCGTGAAGTCGAGATGCTGTTTGAGCAAATCACCCGCCTGCAGGCTCGGGGCGTGGCGATTATTTACATTTCGCACCGGCTGGAAGAGTTGGCCCGTGTTGCCCAGCGCATTGCGGTATTGCGCGACGGCAAGCTGGTCTGCGTCGAACCGATGGCCAATTACAACAGTGAGCAATTGGTCACCTTGATGGTGGGGCGCGAGCTGGGTGAACACATCGACCTGGGGCCGCGCAGCATCGGCGGCCCGGCCCTGACTGTGAAAGGCCTGAGCCGCTCGGACAAAGTCCGTGACGTGTCCTTTGAAGTGCGTGCCGGCGAGATCTATGGCATTTCCGGCCTGATCGGCGCTGGCCGTACCGAATTGCTGCGTCTGATCTTTGGTGCCGATCTGGCCGACAGCGGCACCGTGGCCCTGGGCTCACCGGCCAAGGTGGTGAGCATTCGCTCTCCCGTGGATGCGGTGGGGCATGGTATCGCCCTGATCACTGAAGATCGCAAGGGTGAAGGCCTGCTGCTGACTCAGTCCATCAGTGCCAATATTGCCCTGGGCAACATGCCGGAAATCTCTGGCGGCGGCGTGGTAAATAGCCGCGATGAAACCGCGTTGGCCAAGCGCCAGATCGACGCCATGCGCATCCGCAGTTCCAGCCCGGCGCAACTGGTGTCGGAACTGTCTGGCGGCAATCAGCAGAAAGTGGTGATTGGCCGCTGGCTGGAGCGCGACTGCTCGGTGATGTTGTTCGACGAACCCACCCGCGGAATTGATGTGGGTGCCAAGTTCGACATTTATGCCTTGCTCGGCGAATTGACCCGCCAGGGCAAAGCGCTGGTGGTGGTATCGAGCGACCTGCGTGAGCTCATGCTGATCTGCGACCGCATCGGCGTACTGTCTGCCGGGCGTCTGATCGAGACCTTTGAGCGTGACAGCTGGACCCAGGACGAATTGCTCGCCGCCGCCTTTGCCGGCTATCAGAAACGTGATGCGCTGCTCAATGACGCAGTGCTTAGGGATACCCCATGAAAACCACAACTACCTCCGGTAAAGCGGGCGGCAACTTCTACGGACTGGGCACCTACCTGGGGCTAGCGGGCGCCTTGCTCGCGATGATTGCGCTGTTTTCGGTGCTCAGTGACCACTTCCTGTCCTATGACACCTTCAGCACCCTGGCCAACCAGATCCCGGACCTGATGGTGCTGGCGGTGGGCATGACGTTCATCCTGATCATCGGCGGTATCGACTTGTCGGTGGGCTCGGTGCTGGCCCTGGCGGCGTCGGCAGTCAGCGTGGCGATTCTTGGGTGGGGCTGGAGCGTGTTGCCGGCCGCTCTGCTCGGCATGGGCTGCGCCGCGTTGGCCGGCACCATCACCGGCTCGATCACCGTGGCCTGGCGGATCCCGTCGTTTATCGTGTCCCTCGGTGTGTTGGAAATGGCGCGGGGCGTTGCGTACCAAATGACCGGTTCGCGCACCGCCTACATCGGTGATTCGTTTGCCTGGCTGTCCAACCCGATTGCGTTTGGTATCTCGCCGTCGTTCATCATTGCCTTGCTGGTGATCATCGCTGCGCAGCTAGTATTGACCCGCACCGTGTTCGGTCGTTACCTGATCGGTATCGGCACCAACGAAGAGGCCGTGCGCCTGGCCGGTATCAATCCCAAGCCTTACAAGATTCTGGTGTTCAGTCTCATGGGCCTGCTGGCCGGTGTCGCGGCGTTATTCCAGATCTCGCGTTTGGAAGCAGCGGACCCGAACGCTGGCTCCGGTCTGGAGCTGCAAGTGATCGCCGCGGTGGTGATCGGCGGCACCAGCCTGATGGGCGGGCGCGGTTCGGTAATCAGTACCTTCTTTGGTGTGTTGATTATCTCGGTATTGGCCGCTGGCCTGGCACAGATCGGCGCCACGGAGCCCACGAAGCGCATCATCACCGGTGCTGTGATCGTGATTGCAGTGGTTCTCGATACGTACCGCAGCCAACGTGCTAGTCGGCGGGGCTGAACCATGGCAACGATCAAGGATGTGGCGGCGCTTGCAGGAATTTCCTACACCACCGTGTCCCATGTGGTGAACAAGACGCGCCCAGTGAGTGAGCCGGTACGGGTCAAGGTCGAAGCGGCCATCAAGCAGCTCGACTATGTGCCCAGCGCCGTCGCGCGCTCGCTCAAGGCCAAGACCACGGCCACCATCGGTTTGCTGGTACCCAACAGCCTCAACCCGTATTTCGCGGAGCTGGCACGAGGCATCGAGGATTACTGCGAGCGTAACGGCTACTGCGTGATCCTCTGCAACTCCGACGACAATGCTGAAAAACAGCGCAGCTATTTGCGGGTGTTGTTGGAAAAGCGCATCGACGGCTTGATCGTGACCTCGGTGGGTGGTGATGACAGCGGCCTCGCCGCTGGGTTGAGCGCGGTGCGCACGCCCATGGTGATTGTCGACCGGGCGCTGGACGGCATTGATGTCGATCTGGTGCGCATCGATCATGAAGAGGGCGCCTACCTGGCGACCCGGCATTTGCTTGAGCTGGGGCATCGGGACATCGCCTGTATCGGCGGCCCGGCCCACACCCGTGTCGCGCAAATGCGCCTGGCGGGATACCAGCGCGCGCTCCGCGAGGCCGGTGTGGACGTTGCGCCCAATCGCACCCGGGAAAGCGACTTCACCAGCACCGGCGGTTATGCTGCTGCCGTGCAATTGCTGGCGCAGAACCCGCCCAGCGCGATTTTTGCCAGTAACGACATGATCGGCTTCGGCGTATTGCGTGCTGCAGCTGAGCGTAATATCCGCGTGCCCGGCGAGCTGTCGGTGATCGGATTTGATGATATTCAAATGGGCCGCTATGTGTACCCGGCCCTGACCACGGTCGGCCAGTCGATCCTGCAACTGGGCGAGACGGCCGCCGAGCTTTTACTGCGACGAATTGCAACACCCCAACTGCCGATCGATCAACGCATCGTGACGCCGAGCATCGTATTGCGCGAGTCGACGGCGCCCGTCGCCGGTGTGTTCGCGCAATACCGCTGAACCGAATTGATGAGTACTGATGTATGCCAGCAAAAGTAGTGGTAGTAGGCAGCTTGAACATGGACCTGGTCACCCGCGCCAGCCGGCTGCCCCGTGCCGGTGAGACCCTGATTGGCCAAACTTTTTCCACGGTGCCGGGCGGCAAGGGTGCCAACCAGGCCGTTGCATCGGCGCGACTGGGTGCGAGTGTGGCGATGATTGGCTGTGTCGGCACCGATGCCTACGGCACTGTGTTGCGTGACGCATTGCTGGTGGAAGGTATCGATTGCCAGGCCGTCAGTACCGTGGACGGTTCCAGTGGCGTGGCGTTGATCGTGGTGGATGACAGCAGCCAGAATGCGATTGTGATTGTTGCCGGCAGCAACGGCGAGCTGACGTCCACGTCACTGCAGGCGTCTGATGCGGTGCTGCAAGCCGCCGATGTGATCATCTGCCAGCTGGAAGTGCCGATGGCTACCGTGGCCTATGCGCTCAAGCGCGGTCGTGAACTGGGCAAGACCGTGATCCTCAACCCTGCGCCGGCCAGTGCACCGTTGCCCGCCGAGTGGTATGCCTCGGTCGATTATCTGATTCCCAACGAAAGCGAGGCCACCGCATTGAGCGGTGTGACAGTCGACTCTCTGGACAGTGCCAAAGTGGCTGCCACGCAACTGATTAAAGCCGGTGCCGGCAAAGTCATCATCACTCTGGGCGCCCAAGGTGCATTGTTTGCGGATGGCAGTGGCTTTGAGCACTTGGTGGCGCCCAAGGTCAAGGCGTTGGATACCACGGCTGCCGGCGATACCTTTGTCGGTGGTTTTGCGGCGGCCCTTGCCAGCGGTAAAAGCGAAGCCGAGGCCATACGTTTTGGTCAGGTCGCTGCAGCATTGTCAGTCACACGTGCGGGTGCGCAACCTTCCATTCCTACGCTGCATGACGTTCAAGGTTTTGTACCTTTATGAAAAAGACCCCTCTGCTCAATATCGCTCTGTCGCGGCTGATAGCTTCCCTGGGCCATGGCGACATTCTGGTGATCGGCGATGCTGGTTTGCCGGTGCCGCCCGGCGTCGAGTTGATCGACCTGGCGCTTACAAAAGGTATTCCTGATTTCATCAGCACTTTGCGTATCGTGCTCAGTGAGATGCAGGTGGAAAGCCACGTGCTGGCGGAAGAAATCCTGCTCAAGCAGCCACCTGCGCTGGCGCAGTTGAACGTGCTGAGTGAACAGGCCGCCCTCGGCGAGCGACGTCTGCTCAGTCATGAAGCGTTCAAGCAACTGAGTCGCCAGGCGCGCGCGGTTGTGCGCACCGGCGAATGCCAGCCTTACTGCAATATCGCGCTGGTGTCCGGCGTAACGTTCTAGAGTTCCCCAACGACAAGGAGTGTTTTATGCAACGTGGTCTTCCAATCCTGAGAAATCTGTTTCGGAGTGTCCTGCTTTTGTCCGCGCTCACTGCTGCAAGCGCCCACGCGGCGGAAAAAATCGACCTCATCATCGACACTGACCCAGGTGCCGACGATGTAGTGGCCTTGCTCTTCGCCATGGCTTCCCCGGACGAATTGAACATCCGTGCGCTGACCACCGTCGCCGGTAACGTGCGCTTGGACAAGACCTCGCGTAACGCGCGCCTGGCCCGCGAGTGGGCGGGGCGTGAGGACATTCCGGTCTACGCCGGTGCACCAGCGCCGATGCTGCGCAAACCGATCTATGCCGAAAACATCCATGGCAAGGAGGGCATTTCCGGCGTCACCGTGCATGAGCCTAAAAAGGGCCTGGCCGAAGGCAATGCCGTTGATTACCTGATCAAGACCCTTCGTGCTGCCAAGCCTCACAGCATCACTATCGCCATGCTGGGTCCGCAGACCAACCTGGCGCTGGCACTGACTCAGGATCCGGAAATCACCCAGGGCATCAAAGAAGTGGTAGTGATGGGCGGCGCGCACTTCAATGGAGGCAATATCACGCCGGTTGCCGAGTTCAACCTGTTCGCCGATCCGATTGCTGCAGAGATCGTGCTCAAGAGTGGCGTCAAGCTGACTTACCTGCCGCTGGATGTGACCCACAAGGTACTGACCAGTGAGGCGCGTCTGAAAAAGATTGCCGACCTCAAGAACAACGCCAGCAAGGTCGTCGGCGATATTCTCAACGAATACGTCAAAGGCGATATGGAGCACTATGGCATCCCGGGCGGCCCGGTACATGACGCCACCGTTGTTGCGTACCTGCTCAAGCCTTCGCTGTTCAGTGGTCGCGAGGTCAATGTGGTGGTGGACAGCCGTGAAGGCCCGACATTCGGGCAGACCATCGTCGATTGGTACGACGGTCTGAAACAACCAAAGAATGCGTTCTGGGTTGAGAACGGCGACGCTCAGGGCTTCTTCGATCTGCTGACTGAGCGCCTTGCGCGGCTGAAGTAAACCGATTGCCGGTCGACGTTCGTCGGCCGGTTCTTATTCGCGCTCGGGGTTGTGTGCTCCCATGTGATCGGCCGGGTATTTCTCGAATACCTGGCCAATGAAGGCTTGTGCCGCCTGAGTGCCGAGTTCCTTGACCAGCAGGTCTATACCGATGATTGCCAGTTCCTCTGGGCTTCCGGGGCTGTAGGAGCTTTGTCCTTGGGGCCACTTGGCTTTGATGTCGGCTTGGAGCGTTACGGTGGTCATGGAGGTCTCACGAGCTGAAATACTGGGTAATGCGCTGGGGCGCGGCTTTACCGGGCGCAGTTAAGCATTTTGCGCGGCGTTTGGCACTGCTACTTAGGCATGAAGCAAGTGCTGTGCGACACTGTGCTCCTGTTTAATTGCCGGGGAATACCGCGTGCAGATCGATTTGAATGACCCCGAGAATCTCACCCTGGCCGCCGTGCGCCAATTGATCGCCAGTGCCAGTGATGACGAACATACTCAACTGCGTGTGACCAAGGCCGGTATCGCCTACCTATCATCTGGGGTAGTCGGGGGCACTGACATAGATGGCCTGTTGTTTCGTCTTGAGACCTGGGCAAAGGGCTCCGGTTACGTCGGAAATGTCGCTGCCAGCGACGAGGTCTGGGTCACACAGGTTTTCAACGCGCTGAAGCAAAACTGGCCCAAGCCACCTTTTGACTACATCGACATCTACTGATTATGTTCATATCTGGTCACGATTGATCGGGCGAATGCCTGCTGATAGTCAGGCAGACTTGCCCGACTGCGATTTACGTCTTGAAACCAATCTGCAAGACGGTTGTCGCACGATCTCTGTTCATTTTTTCAATAGGAGGCTTCATGCCTTGGAAGCTCGCATCATTCGGTACTTTGTTGGCAGCACTCGCGTTGGCGGGTTGCAGCACCCCGGGTACCTCTGAGCCAGCCAAAGACGCCGCAGTGACCGATGCAGGTCATAGCCGCTGTGAGTCAAAGGCTGCCGAGTTCACAATCGGCCAGAAAGCTTCGCCTCAGTTGCTGGAGCAAGCCCGGGCCCGTGCCGGTGCGCAGAATGCTCGCATCCTCAAGCCCAACGATATGATCACTTTGGAATACCGCTCCGACCGCTTGAACCTAAACGCTGACGACAACTTGGTGATCACTCGCGTCAATTGCGGCTGATCACTGCTTTTGCAGCGCCCATAAAAAACCCCGCCACATGGACGGGGTTTTTTTAGCTCAGCGGAGAATTACTCGCCGCGAACCTGTGCAGCTTGCATACCCTTTTGGCCTTTCTCAGCCACGAAGGAAACGGTTTGGCCTTCTTTCAGGCTTTTGAAACCGTCGCTTTCGATAGCTTTGAAGTGTACGAACAGGTCGTCACCGCCACCTTGAGGAGTGATGAAGCCGAAGCCTTTTTCATCGTTGAACCATTTAACGGTGCCGGTTTGGCGATTAGACATGGTGTATCTCCAAGAAACATATATTTTCAGTAGTGCTGTGCTGCTCAGGCCAACTGGGCACACCGGGCTATCATAGTCGAAATGTTCGGCTTGGGAGCCCCCCCAAGGCATTGTTTGCCAATCAATAGCGTTGCATTTAGTGCTTAGGTCGGCTGAAAGCCCCGGTCTACGGGGCTTTGGCGCGAAATATCAGCTGTTAAAAAAAGCCGTAAAAGCTGCGTAATTTGTGAGAAATGGCAGTTTTCGGGCGATTTTTCCAGCAGAGCGGCCGTCTGATCTGGCGCCGATCTTACTTTTTCTTCACGACTTTGCAGGATGAAATTGCAGCCACCGCTTTGTTTTTAAGTGGTGCGCTGGCGTTCGGATTGGTCATCAATTCCTTGATTTCGGAACTGCTCAATTCGGCGTTGATCTTGTCGGCGCCACATTCGCAGTGGGCTTTGGCCGTTTTGACGTCAACGTTCTGGCTGGCGGCCGCGCTGCAGTCGTTGATGAAACTGTCACGGGCACCGGCTGGCCAGTTGGAGGGCGCAGCAGCCTGCGCGCCGATGGAAAGGAGGCTCAGGGTAGCGGCGAGAGCGAGGGTAGAAGTAAAACGCATCATGGGATGCTCCTTTGGGTCGAGGACAAACAGCGATTCTCAGTGGGTTTGAGGTAGTGCGTACAGCTCAAGTTCCGTTTTGCAGCTATAAAGGCTGGAATTAGTAGTTACCTGGCCTGGCGCCGGCGCGATGACCGTTCATCTGTGCTAGCATCGCTCCCCTGGCTATTCCCGGGCGCGCCATTTGCCGCCTCGCCATGTTCTTTTTGTTCACTCCAGTCACTCTGGTTCGATTATCGGTTGGCCGAAAGGCTCCTGCCGCTGTAAGGCAGGCGTTCATCACTGAACGGCCTGGTATTGGATCTTGTACTGGCTCATCCCAACCCACGTGACCTTTGGTAGGGGTCACCACTAGGAGAGGAGGCGCCATGCCAACTATTACTCTTCCCGATGGCAGTCAACGTTCATTCGATCATGCTGTATCCGTATCCGAGGTCGCCGCATCCATTGGTGCCGGTCTGGCAAAGGCGACTGTGGCCGGCAAGGTCGACGGCAAACTGGTTGATGCCAGTGACCTGATCACCTCTGACGCCAGTCTGCAAATCATCACGCCCAAGGATCAAGAGGGGCTGGAGATCATTCGCCACTCTTGCGCGCACTTGATTGGTCATGCGGTCAAGCAGTTGTACCCAACCGCGAAGATGGTAATCGGTCCGGTTATCGAAGAAGGCTTCTATTACGACATCGCCTACGAGCGTCCTTTCACTCCGGACGACATGGCTGCCATTGAGCAGCGCATGCACGCGCTGATCGAGAAAGATTACGACGTCATCAAGAAAGTCACCCCGCGCGCCGAAGTGATCGAAGTGTTCACTGCCCGTGGTGAGGACTACAAGCTGCGTTTGGTGGAAGACATGCCGGACGAGCAGGCCATGGGCCTGTACTACCACGAAGAATACGTCGACATGTGCCGTGGTCCGCACGTGCCGAACACACGCTTCCTCAAGTCATTCAAGCTGACCAAGCTGTCCGGCGCCTACTGGCGCGGCGACGCTAAGAATGAGCAGTTGCAACGTATCTACGGCACTGCCTGGGCTGACAAGAAGCAGCTGGCCGCCTATGTCCAGCGCATCGAAGAAGCTGAAAAGCGCGATCACCGTAAGATCGGCAAGCGCCTGAATCTGTTCCACCTCCAGGAAGAAGCGCCGGGTATGGTGTTCTGGCATCCGAACGGCTGGACCCTGTATCAGGTGCTTGAGCAGTACATGCGTAAGGTGCAGCGTGATAACGGTTACCTGGAGATCAAGACCCCGCAGGTCGTTGATCGCAGCCTGTGGGAGAAATCCGGGCACTGGGCCAACTACGCCGACAATATGTTCACCACCCAGTCGGAAAACCGCGACTACGCCATTAAGCCAATGAACTGCCCATGCCATGTGCAGGTGTTCAACCAGGGCTTGAAGAGCTACCGCGAGTTGCCGATGCGCCTGGCCGAGTTCGGTGCTTGCCACCGTAACGAGCCGTCGGGTGCGCTGCACGGCATCATGCGCGTGCGCGGTTTCACTCAAGACGACGCCCACATCTTCTGCACAGAAGAGCAGATGCAGGCTGAATCCGCTGCGTTTATCAAGCTGACCATGGACGTTTATCGCGATTTCGGTTTCACCGACGTCGAGATGAAGCTGTCCACTCGTCCGGAAAAGCGTGTCGGTTCCGACGAACTGTGGGATCGCGCCGAAGCGGCACTGGCCGCAGCGCTTGATAGTGCGGGGCTTGCGTACGACCTGCAGCCGGGCGAGGGCGCGTTTTACGGTCCGAAGATCGAGTTCTCGCTGAAAGATTGCCTTGGCCGCGTCTGGCAGTGTGGTACTCTGCAGCTCGATTTTAACCTGCCGATCCGTCTGGGAGCCGAATACGTCTCCGAAGACAACAGTCGTAAGCACCCGGTTATGCTGCACAGGGCGATCCTCGGCTCGTTCGAACGGTTCGTCGGGATCCTGATCGAGCACTACGAGGGTGCATTCCCCGCGTGGCTGGCTCCGACCCAGGCAGTGATCATGAATATCACTGATAAACAGGCAGAATTTGCCGCTGAAGTTGAAAAAACTCTCAACGAAAGCGGATTTCGTGCCAAGTCCGACTTGAGAAATGAAAAGATCGGCTTTAAAATCCGCGAGCATACTTTGCTCAAGGTCCCCTATCTTTTGGTTATTGGAGATCGGGAAGTCGAGATGCAGACTGTCGCTGTGCGTACTCGTGAAGGTGCTGACCTGGGCTCTATGCCCGTCGCCCAGTTCGCTGAGTTCCTCGCGCAAGCGGTTTCCCGGCGTGGTCGCCCAGATTCGGAGTAATTATTATTAAGCGTGAAATGAGACAAGATAAACGAGCTGCACCGAAAGCCCCGATCAACGAGAATATCTCGGCACGCGAGGTTCGGTTAATTGGCGCTGACGGCGAGCAGATTGGCATCGTCTCGATTGATGAAGCGCTTCGTATTGCAGAAGAGTCCAAGCTGGACTTGGTGGAAATCTCCGCCGATGCAATCCCACCTGTTTGTCGGGTGATGGACTACGGCAAGTCGATCTTCGAAAAGAAGAAGCAGGTTGCCGCGGCGAAGAAGAACCAAAAGCAGATTCAAGTAAAAGAAATCAAGTTTCGTCCAGGGACGGAGGAAGGGGATTACCAGGTAAAACTGCGCAACCTGGTACGTTTCCTGAGTGATGGGGACAGGGCCAAGGTATCCTTGCGATTCCGCGGCCGTGAGATGGCCCACCAGGAGCTGGGGATGGAACTCCTCAAGCGGGTTGAAGCTGACTTGCTTGAGTACGGTTCGGTCGAACAGCATCCTAAGATGGAAGGACGCCAACTGATCATGGTCATCGCCCCGAAAAAGAAGAAGTAATCAACAGGGCACGGCAGGCCTTCTGATTATGTTTATCAACTGAATGCGGAGTATCCGAACATGCCAAAGATGAAGACTAAAAGTGGTGCTGCTAAGCGGTTTCTGAAAACTGCTAACGGTATCAAGCATAAGCACGCTTTCAAGAGCCACATCCTGACCAAAATGTCGACCAAGCGTAAGCGTCAACTGCGCGGTAGCAGCTTGCTGCATCCGTCTGACGTGGCAAAAGTCGAGCGCATGCTGCGCCTTCGTTAATTTTGGATCAAGAATAGAGGAAGTAACTCATGGCTCGTGTAAAGCGTGGCGTCATGGCCCGTAAGCGTCACAAAAAAATTCTGAAACTTGCTAAAGGCTACTACGGCGCGCGTTCACGCGTATTCCGTGTTGCCAAACAAGCGGTAATCAAGGCAGGCCAATACGCCTACCGTGACCGTCGTCAGAAAAAACGTCAGTTCCGCGCTCTGTGGATCGCTCGTATCAACGCCGGTGCGCGTGTTAACGGTCTGTCCTACAGCCGTTTCATCGCTGGCCTGAAAAAAGCGTCCATCGAAATCGACCGTAAGGTTCTGGCTGAACTGGCCGTGAACGAAAAAGCGGTGTTTGCTGCGATTGTCGAGAAAGCTAAAGCCTCCTTGGCTTAAGTACCCCCGACAGTCACCTTGGGCTGCTCCTGTAGCCCAAGGTGGTAAACGTCATAAATAGGGGAAGAGCCTTCAAGCTCTTCCCCTATTTTGTATCTGGAGTCTGTACATGGAAAACCTGGACGCGCTCGTCGCTCAAGCTCTTGAGGCTGTGCAAAGCGCTGAAGATATCAATGCCCTGGAGCAAATCCGGGTTCACTACCTTGGCAAAAAGGGTGAATTGACTCAGGTGATGAAGACCCTGGGGAATTTGCCAGCCGAAGAGCGCCCGCAAGTCGGCGCGCTGATTAACGTTGCCAAGGAGCGCGTCACAGAGGTTCTCAATGCGCGCAAGGCGTCGATGGAGGAGGCCGATCTCGCGGCCAAACTCGCCGCCGAGTCTATTGATGTAACTTTGCCTGGCCGTGGCCAAGCCTCGGGCGGTCTACATCCGATCACCCGGACTCTGGAACGTATCGAGCAGTTCTTCACCCATATAGGCTATGGCATTGCCGAAGGCCCTGAGGTCGAAGACGACTATCACAACTTTGAGGCGCTCAACATCCCAGGCCATCACCCGGCCAGGTCGATGCACGACACCTTCTATTTCAACGCGAACATGCTGTTGCGCACCCATACCTCACCGGTACAGGTCCGCACCATGGAAGCGAACAAACCGCCGATCCGCATCGTCTGCCCAGGTCGCGTTTATCGTAGCGACTCCGATATCACCCACTCGCCGATGTTCCATCAGGTCGAAGGCCTGCTGGTTGATCGCGATATCAACTTCGCCGACCTCAAAGGCACCATCGAAGAGTTCCTGCGAGTGTTCTTCGAGAAAGAGCTGGCGGTACGTTTCCGTCCATCGTTCTTCCCGTTCACCGAGCCTTCCGCTGAAGTCGACATGGAATGCGTGATGTGCAGCGGTAAAGGCTGCCGAGTCTGCAAACAGACTGGTTGGCTGGAAGTGATGGGCTGCGGCATGGTTCACCCCAACGTGCTGCGCATGTCCGGGATCGATCCGGAAGAGTTCTCGGGCTTTGCCTTCGGCATGGGCGTTGAGCGTCTGGCCATGCTGCGTTACGGCGTGAACGACTTGCGTCTGTTCTTCGACAACGACTTGCGGTTCCTCGCGCAATTTCGCTAGTCGTAACGAATCTTTAGGAGAGCAGGATGAAATTCAGTGAACAATGGCTGCGCGGCTGGGTAAGCCCGCAGGTAGATCGCGACGCGCTGGTTGCTCGTCTGTCGATGGCCGGTCTTGAGGTCGATAGCGTAACGCCGGCCGCCGGTGTTTTCAGTGGCGTGGTTGTGGGCGAGGTGCTTAGCACCGAGCAGCACCCGGATGCCGACAAACTGCGTGTGTGCCAGGTCAGCAACGGCGCGGAAACTTTCCAGGTGGTGTGCGGAGCGCCCAACGTGCGCCCGGGTCTGAAGATTCCATTTGCCATGATCGGTGCCGAACTGCCAGGCGATTTCAAGATCAAGAAGGCTAAGCTGCGCGGCGTTGAGTCCAACGGTATGCTGTGCTCCCAGGCGGAGCTGCAGGTAGGCGAAGGTAACGACGGCTTGATGGAGCTGCCGGCGGATGCGCCTGTTGGCCAGGACATTCGTGTCTACCTGGAACTGGAAGACGCCAGCATCGAGGTCGACCTGACCCCAAACCGTGGCGACTGCCTGTCCCTGGCTGGGCTGGCCCGTGAAGTGGGCGCGCTGTACAACGCCCCGGTTACCCGTCCAGTAGTTGCCGCCGTGCCTGCGGTACACGATGAAGTGCGTCCGATTGAGGTGCTAGCGCCAGCTGCCTGCCCACGTTACCTGGGCCGCGTAATTCGCAACGTCGACCTGTCCAAGCCAACTCCACTGTGGATGGTTGAGCGCCTGCGCCGCGCCGACGTGCGCAGCATCGACGCTGCCGTCGACATCACCAACTACGTGATGCTGGAACTGGGCCAACCGCTGCACGCATTCGATCTCTCCGAAATCAACGGTGGCATCCGCGTACGCATGGCTGAAGAAGGCGAGAAGCTGGTTCTGCTCGACGGCCAGGAAGTCAGCCTGCGCGCCGACACCCTGGTGATCGCTGACCATTCCCGCGCTCTTGCGATCGCCGGCGTAATGGGTGGCGAGCACAGCGGTGTTTCCGCGACCACTCGCGACATCTTCCTTGAAAGCGCATTCTTTGACCAAATCGCCATCGCTGGCAAGGCCCGTTCCTATGGCTTGCACACCGATGCGTCGCACCGTTACGAGCGTGGCGTAGACTGGAAGCTGGCCCGTGAAGCCATGGAGCGCGCCACTGGCCTGCTGCTGGATATTACCGGTGGCGAAGCCGGTCCGATCACCGAGACTGTCAGCCAACAGTACCTGCCATCTGTGGCACCGATCACCCTGCGCGCTAAAAGCGTTGAGCAAATGCTCGGCCTGGTCATCGCACCGGCTGAAATCGAGCAACTGTTGTCGGCCCTCGGGTTGAATATTTCTGCAGGTGGGGAAGGGCAGTGGCATGTTGAAGTGCCAAGCCATCGCTTCGATATCAGCCTGGAAGTCGATCTAATCGAAGAGTTGGCTCGTCTGTACGGTTACAACCGCCTGCCGGTTCGTTATCCGCAAGCGCGCCTGGCACCGCAACCCAAGGCCGAGGCACGTGCGCACTTGCCAGAGTTGCGTCGTCTGCTGGTTGCCCGTGGTTACCAGGAAGCGGTGACCTACAGCTTCATCGATCCGAGACAGTTCGAACTGTTCAACCCTGGTGTCCAGCCCCTGTTGCTGGCCAACCCGATCTCCAACGACATGGCCGCGATGCGCTCGTCTCTATGGCCTGGTCTGGTGAAGGCCCTTTCCCACAACTTGAACCGCCAGCAAGACCGCGTGCGCATGTTTGAAAGTGGTCTGCGTTTCGTTGGTCAGTTGGACGGTTTGAAGCAAGAGCCGATGCTGGCCGGTGTTGTCTGCGGCAGTCGCTTGCCGGAGGGCTGGGCGCAGGGCCGCGATGCTGTGGACTTCTTCGACGTCAAGGCTGACGTGGAAGCCGTCCTTGGCTTTGCTGGTGCATTGGATGCGTTCACCTTCGTTCCTGGCAGCCACCCGGCGCTGCATCCAGGGCAGACTGCACGTATTGAACGTGAAGGTCGCTTGGTAGGCTTCGTCGGTGCTATCCACCCAGAATTGTCGAAAACCCTCGGTCTCGACCGTCCAGTATTCGTTTTCGAGTTGGTCCTGGCTGAAGTCGCCTCGGGCAAGATGCCTAAATTCAGCGAGCTGTCGCGCTTCCCAGAAGTGCGCCGCGACCTGGCACTGATCGCTGACCGTGAAGTTGCCGCCACTGCCGTTTTGGATGTTATCCGTGAAAATGCAGGGGAATGGCTGACAGACCTCAGGCTATTTGACGTCTATCAAGGTAAAGGCATTGATCCGCATAGAAAAAGCCTTGCAGTTGGCTTGACCTGGCAGCATCCATCGCGCACTCTTAATGACGATGAGGTGAATACCACGACACAAAATATCCTCACCTCGCTCGAACAAAGGTTGAACGCCACGTTAAGGAAGTGACGTATGGGGGCTTTGACGAAAGCTGAGATGGCGGAACGTCTGTACGAAGAGTTGGGTCTGAACAAGCGCGAGGCCAAGGAATTGGTCGAGCTGTTTTTTGAAGAAATCAGACACGCTCTGGAAGACAACGAACAGGTCAAATTGTCCGGTTTCGGCAACTTTGACCTGCGTGACAAACGCCAGCGGCCTGGCCGCAATCCAAAAACGGGAGAAGAAATCCCGATCACGGCTCGCCGTGTGGTCACCTTTCGTCCAGGGCAGAAGTTGAAGGCCCGAGTTGAGGCTTATGCTGGAACCAAGTCATAACGACGAGCTACCCGTCATCCCAGGCAAACGCTACTTCACCATTGGTGAAGTCAGCGAGCTCTGTGCGGTAAAACCGCATGTGTTGCGCTACTGGGAGCAGGAGTTTCCTCAACTTAACCCCGTCAAACGCACTGGGAACCGTCGGTATTATCAGCGCCAGGATGTGCTGATGATCCGACAGATCCGCGCGTTGCTGTACGACCAGGGGTTCACCATCAGCGGCGCTCGCCAGCGCATGTCCGGTGATGAGGCCAAAGACGATACCACCCAATACAAGCAAATGATTCGCCAGATGATCTCCGAACTAGAAGATGTTCTGGTGGTTTTGAAGAAGTAATACAGGCTTTTAAAATACTTCCACATTTCAAAAGCTTGCGGTATATTCCTGATCGCTTCGTTCAGAAGCGAACCCAGTAAAACGCCTAGTCGGGGCGTAGCGCAGTCCGGTAGCGCACTAGCATGGGGTGCTAGGGGTCGAGTGTTCGAATCACTCCGTCCCGACCATTATTCCTGAGTAATATCAGACACTTGAGCCGATCAGATAGATCGGCTTTTTTGTGCCTGCGCAAAACTGGCGCAAAACTACCCAGTGATTTCGCTGATATTCAGGTCCGGAATCGCCTCTGACCAGATGATTTCCTCATGGTCCCGGTCCCGCTGGTAGTTTTTGATCATGCCCTCGCTCGCATGGCCAGCGATCTTTTGCCCATCCTTTCCGGCTTTCTTGTACAGGTGCAGCGACAGCGCTCGCACTTCGTGAAAGCCCGGCATTTCCTCTTCCTTCCATCCCGCATAGCAGTTCGCAGCCTGTCTGGCCTCCTTGAATGCTCGGGTCAAATACCGCTCCTCAACCTTCGTCCAGTGGTCCTTTGTCTGTGCTTGCTTCTGTTTCAGCCGATCTGGTTTACGGTGCACCAAGTAGGGCGAGGCGTGCGCAGTAGTGGTCGAATTCTTTGAGGGTTAGCGACTGATCAACGAGGAATTGAGTGATCATCCGCTGAACAATTACCGCCTCTTCCGGAGTGCTTGCAGCGTGCTTGAGGATTTCGAGCGCGTCGTCGATAAGGATGTGAGCGCTCATAGGTTGCCATCCACGTCGTCTTCGAGCTCTTCCCGTTCTGCTGCAACCGCGTCAAAGGCGTAGGGCCTGAGCAAATCCATGGCGATTCGTTCCGCGGCTTCGATGGGACGCTATTCGCCCATCAGTTCCGCAGCGTGCCCGCGTGAATCCGCCTGACTGCCAAGGATCGAGGAAAGGAACAGTCGAGTGAACGAATCACGCTCGTCCAGGCCGTCGATCTGGCGCTGATTCAGGATGCCCTGCAGGTAAGTGCAATACCGATCAAACGTCACCACCTGCGGTTGGCCGTGGCGACGCTTCCACTTGATGTCCATGCCGCACACCAACTGTTCCGCAGAATGTTCAAGCCACTCCTGTTCCGGATTCGCGTCGCTGACCTCTGGAGGCAACTTAGCGTCGAAATGCTCCTGGCAAATCTTCAATGCTGCGTTCATGGTCGCCTCCAAGGTGGCGGGTTGTTCACCTGTATTCGTCAACACTCATGCCTCCCGCTGGTTGCCGATGGGCGCGGGGGAGGAGTGCTGACGTAATAGAGGTGGGGAAGGGGCCGGAATATCGCTTCTTGAGGGGGCTCGTCTTATTTCAAATAAGTGGCAACGTATCTGAGGCTGTGCCAGCATCCGGCAATAAACGTTGGCAAGGAAGCTGAACAATGCTCGATGCTCTGGAAGGCACGCCACTGTGGGTTTACGGCGCATTTCTCTTGGTCTGCTACTACGGTTTGAGTGCCAGGAAAACCAGTCGTGAAAGTCAGCGGTCGCTGATCATCACACCGGTTGTTTTGGTGGTCTGGTCACTCCTTTCTCTCAGCTACGCGGACCGCGTTGAGTTGACCGTGGGCAGTTGGGTCACGGGAATGCTTTTAGGTGGCTTAGTCGCATTTGCACTATTTCCTCGACGCGGACTGACTTTGGACGAGGAGGGCAAGCACCTGATCGTTCCTGGGACATGGAAAGTTCTTGGTATCTCGCTTCTCTTTTTTGCCGTGAAATACTTCATCGGTTATCAAGCTGCCGTACATCCAGAATTCTCGGCCACTTTGGGAATGCTCGCCCTTGCTGGTGCCGCATCAGGGTTTACGGTCGGCTTGTTCTGCGGACGCACGGGTGTCTTCTACTTGGCGTGGCATGCACTTCGAGATGTCCATGAAAGCAAACGCACTATCTGAGCTCGGTCGTTGATAGCTCGATGCGCTCTCATAGAGACGATCGGGCAGCAGCCTTGCAGTCGGCTGCCGTCATTCGATGACCGTCTTCGCACTCAACGACGCGACGGCCGTTAAAGAGCCTTTTCCGGCGCCGGTTGGTCGTTGGGTTGGGCGATGATTGTTTTGAGCTCTGCGCTCATGGGGAATTTGAGATTCAAGCCTTTGGGAGGGATGGGCTGAGTAAACCATTTATCGTAGATGGCGTTGATTTCACCCGAGACAAAAAGTGACTTGATCGAGTCATCCACGACTTTTTTGAGATCCGGATCACCCCGACGCATTGTGCAACCATAGATTTCGTTGGATTGCGGGGTGCCAGTCACCACCCAATCTTCCGGTTTCTTCGCCTTGGCCATCTCGCCCGCCAGCAATGCGTCGTCCTGCATAAACGCAATGGCGCGGCCGGACTCGAGCATTTGGTAAGACTCGCCAATGTCTTTGGCAGAGATTACGTTCATGTTCATCTTTTTCTCGGCATTCATGACCTTGAGCATCCGCTCGGCAGTGCTGCCAGCAGTAGTCACTACGTTCTTGCCGTTGAGATCTTGAAAGTCCTTGTAAACCGAATCCTTCCTGACCAACAGGCGGGTGCTGGCTTCAAAAATGCCGACCGAGAAATCGACCTGCCGAGCTCTCTCGGCGGTATTGGTTGTGGAGCCGCACTCCAGGTCCACAGTGCCGTTTTGCACCAGTGGGATACGCGTCTGTGATGTCACCAGGTTGTACCGTACGTTCAGCTTGGGCATACCGAGTTCTTGCTTGATAGCCTCGACAATCTTTAATTGAATGTCATGGGAGTAGCCCACCGGCTGACCGGATCCGTCGGCAATATAAGAGAACGGAATGGACGAGTCTCGGTGACCCAGGGTGATGGTCCCCGAGGTCTTGATTTTCTTAAGCGTGCCGGTGGGTTCGGCAGCCATGAGGGCAGTACTACTTAAGGTCACAGTCAGGGTAACGCCCAGGATTGCAGGGAAGGCACGCATCAAAAGCTCCTCATTAGGGTGAAGCGAGAGGTCTCGCGGGGCTTGGCGACTCGCTTGTTGTTAGTGACGGTCCAGCCAGACGGTCTGTGCATTACAGAGCTCGCGCACACCGAAATGCGACAGTTCACGGCCAAAACCGCTTTTCTTTACGCCGCCGAAAGTGACGCGTGGATCGGTTGCGCAATAGCCATTGATGAATACGCCTCCGGTTTTCAGTTCGCCGGCCAGCTTCTGGGCAAGTTCGACATTGCTCGTGTAGATGGTCGAGGCGAGCCCGAATTCACTGTCATTGGCCAGTTCCAGAGCATGTGCGGCGTCCCGCGCAGTGATGATCGATGCCACGGGTCTAAGGCCGGAAACGTTAGTCATGACACCGTCCTGTAGGATGGGAATGGATGCATAGCTTTTAAGCAACAGCGCCGGTTTTGAATCAGATCGCGCGAGCCAAAATGGATTGTGCGCGACCAATGACCGGCGCATCGACCATTTGCCCATCCAGCACGAAAACGCCTTCACCTGAACGAGCGGCTTCGATAATGCGTTGCGCCCAGTGCAATTCTTCCTGGCTTGGTTTCAGCGCCTGATGAATGATCGCGACTTGGGTTGGATGGATACACAACGCGCCACCAAAGCCCATGTCGCGTGCAAAACGAACAGCACGTAGCAGCCCTGCGGTGTCCTGGATCGACGGAAATACCCCATCCAACGCTGGAGCGAGCGCGGCAACCCGGGTTGCAAGCAAAACGGCGTAGCGCGCATGGCTAAGGATTTCTTCAGCGGCAGGGCTGCCAGTAGACAGGTTCAGGTCCAGACCCAGATCCAGACTACCGAACGACAACCGCTCAACGCCTTGAGTGCCGGCAATTTCGTTGAGTGCTGACAAGCCCTTCGCGCTCTCGATGATTGGCCAAATCGGTTTTTCGGTACCGGCAGCTGTGGTGACCTGTTTCGCGCTTTCTGCTTTGGGCAGCAGAATTCCGATAACGCCGGCGTGGCGTCGGCAAAGATCCAGATCCGCAACATGCGCCCAGTGATCCGGGGCATTCACTCGGACCAGAATCCGTGCATCCGGGGCTTCGCTCAGGAACGCGTCGAGATTATCCCTCGCCTGCTCCTTGAGGTTTTCTTGCACGGCATCTTCCAAGTCAACGATGACTCGATCGGCTCCGGTGGCAATAGCTTTTGAGATGCGCTCTGGTCGAGTGGCCGGCACAAACAGGGCGGAGCGAACAATTGATTCGCTCATGGCGTTGCTCCATTGCTGAACTCGATCTCTCCAATCTGTGCTGTGCCGTCCTGATTGCCGGCCCAGACCTGTGCCTTGCCGTTTTCGATTAGACGTCCGCCCACCTCGAAAGGCTTAGGCGAAATCAGAGGTCGTACTCCGCGGAATGCGAAACGCTCCAGGCGCGCAGTTGGATGCGCTTTGGTAAAGGCACGCAAACTCAACGTGGCGATCAATGGACCATGTACCACCAGCCCCGGATAACCTTCGTTCTCTGTCACATACGGCCAGTCATAGTGAATACGATGACCATTGAAGGTCACTGCGGAATAGCGAAACAGCAGGGTTGGAGTGGGCTCTATCCGTTCCTGCCATTGGCCTTCAGGTAGCTTTTCGGTACCGTTAAGTTTGGGCGGGGAAGGTTCACGGTACACAATGTCCTGATCGTCTTGAAGCGCGCGTTTGCCGTCCTGGAAAAACTCATGGCGTACTGTGACGAACAATAAGGAACCCGTGCGACCGTGCTTCTCCTCGACGTTGAGGATGGTCGATACACAGGTCACTTCAGCATCCACTTTTAATGGCTGGAAAAACTCAATTCGGCTTCCCGCCCACATGCGATTGCGGTTATGGGCCGGCGGCAAAAATCCCCCAAGCGCTGGATGGCCGTCCGGCCCCAGTTCGCTGGCACCCACCGGCTCCTGAAAAAATGCCCAGTGCCACAGGGGCGGCAGCGGCTCACCAGGTTGTGGTGCCGACTCGCCCAATGTCGCGGCGATGCGTCTGACCAGAGTGAAACTGATCCGGTCCTGGCTTTCCTGACGTCGTCCAATCCAGGCGGAAAAATCGGAACTGATGCTCATATTCTTTGCTCCAATTGGTCAGTGATCAGGCCAGGGTGGCCATTTCTGGAATCGCTTCAAAAAGATCCGCCACCAAGCCGTAATCGGCCACCTGGAAGATCGGCGCTTCCTCGTCCTTGTTGATCGCAACGATCACTTTGGAGTCTTTCATGCCGGCCAGGTGCTGGATCGCGCCGGAGATACCGACGGCGATGTACAGCTGTGGAGCAACGATCTTGCCGGTCTGACCGACCTGCATGTCGTTCGGAACAAAACCGGCGTCGACCGCGGCGCGCGAAGCACCCACGGCAGCGCCCAGCTTGTCGGCCAGGGCGTACAGGTGTTTGAAATTGTCGCCGTTCTGCATGCCGCGGCCGCCGGAAACGACGATCTTGGCAGCGGTCAGTTCCGGACGATCGGACTTGGCCAGTTCTTCGCCAACAAAGCTGGAGATGCCAGCGTCGTGGGCAGCGGAGACGGCTTCAACGGCAGCCGAACCACCTTCAGCAGCAACCGGGTCGAAACCGGTGGCACGCACAGTTATCACCTTGATCGCAGCGGTCGATTGCACGGTAGCGATGGCGTTACCGGCGTAGATCGGACGCTTGAAAGTGTCTGTGCTTTCGACCGAGATGATCTCGGAAATCTGGTCAACGTCCAGCTGGGCGGCAACGCGCGGCAGGATGTTTTTGCCGTTGGAAGTGGCGGCAGCCAGGATGTGGCTGTAACCAGCGCCCAGCTCGGCTACCAGCGAAGCAACGTTTTCCGGCAGCTGATGCGCGTAAGCGGCATTGTCAGCGTTCAGGACTTTGCTCACGCCAGCGATTTTCGCAGCGGCTTCAGCCACTGCGCTAGCGCCCTGGCCTGCAACCAGAACGTGGACGTCACCGCCGATTTTTGCAGCAGCAGCCACGGTGTTCAGCGTGGCCGGAGCCAGCACTTTATTGTCGTGTTCAGCAATAACCAAGATAGTCATTTCAGGCTCCTTAACTCAAAGTACCTTCGCTTCGTTTTTCAGTTTCTCGACCAGTTCCGCCACCGACTTGACCTTGATACCCGTGCTGCGTGCAGCAGGCGCTTCGACTTTTACGGTCTTGTTGGTGGAGGCGGTGGAAACGCCCAAAGCGTCCGGAGTCAGCACTTCGAGAGGCTTCTTCTTGGCTTTCATGATGTTTGGCAGGGACGCGTAGCGCGGCTCGTTCAAACGCAGGTCGGTGGTGACGATGGCCGGCAGTTTCAGGGAAACCGTCTGTGCGCCGCCGTCGATTTCGCGGGTGACAGCAACGCTGTCGCCGCTGATTTCGACTTTCGAAGCGAACGTGCCCTGACCGTAGCCGCTCAATGCAGCGAGCATCTGGCCAGTCTGGTTGTTGTCGCTGTCGATGGCTTGTTTGCCGAGGATCACCAGCTGAGGCTGTTCCTTGTCGACAACAGCTTTCAACAGTTTGGCAACAGCCAGGGACGTCAGATCTTCGGCGGATTCGACGAGGATGGCGCGATCGGCACCCAGAGCCAGCGCGGTGCGCAGTTGCTCTTGAGCGGTGGTCGGGCCGATGGAGACGACGATGATTTCAGTCGCAACACCTTTCTCTTTCAGGCGTACGGCTTCTTCCACTGCGATTTCGCAGAACGGGTTTATCGACATCTTGACGTTGGCGAGGTCTACGCCGGAATTGTCCGCCTTGACGCGAACCTTGACGTTGTAGTCGACCACTCGTTTCACAGCTACCAGCATTTTCATTGGGCAGTGTTCTCTCGAAAAACTTTGATCGTTGCAGGCAGGTTTTTTGTTTTCAGATGAAGGCTAAATCGCCCCGGCTGCGCGCATTAGTTCAATACGGTCTGTATCCAGCCCCAGTTCCCTGAGCACCTGTTCGGTGTGCTGACCGAGACCCGGTACGGCATCCATACGTGGCTCGAACGCGCTGTTGCTGCCGGGAGGTATCAAGCTCGGGACGGTACCGGCGGAGGTTTCGACTTCCCGCCAGCGATCACGCGCCTGAAGTTGCGGATGGTCCCAAACACCTTGCATGTCATTGACCCGAGCATTAGCAATTTGCGCATGCTCCAATCGATCAAACACGGCATCGAAATTGAGTGTGGAGAACGATTCAACGATGAGTGCCCGCAGCGCCTGGCGGTTTTCGACGCGCTTGAAGTTGGCAGAGAAGCGTTCATCTTTCGCCAGTTCAGGGGTAAGCAGTACCTTGTCGCAAAACAGCCGCCACTCTCGTTCGTTCTGCAACCCCAGCATGACTGTGGTGCCGTCACCGATAGGGAAGGGGCCATAGGGGTAAATCGTGGCGTGCGCGGCGCCGGCGCGAGGGGGAGGGGGAGAGCCGTCGTAGGCGTAGTACATCGGGTAGTTCATCCACTCGACCAGGCTTTCCAGCATCGACACATCAAGGTGGCTACCTTCGCCAGTGCGTCCACGCAACAGCAAGGCAGACAGAATTCCGGTGTAGGCGTACATGCCGGCCGCGATGTCAGCAATCGAGCAACCTGCCTTGGCCATTTCTTCCTCACCTGGTCCGCCGGTAACCGACAGGAAACCGCCTTCGCTTTGGATCAACAGGTCATAGGCTTTTTTCTTTTCATACGGGCCGCCTGCGCCGTAGCCTGAAATGTCACAAACGATCAGGCGCGGAAACCGCTGATGCAAAGCCTCAAATGAAAGTCCCATTCGTGCTGCGGCACCCGGCGCCAGGTTCTGCACCAGGACATCGGCAGTGGCCAGCAAGCTGTCCAGCACCTCGGTGGCCGAATCTTGTTTCAGATCGAGGGTCAGGCTTTCTTTCGAACGATTGGTCCAGACAAAGTGCGAGGCGAGACCGTTGACGCGTTGGTCGTACCCTCTGGCGAAGTCACCCGTGCCTGGGCGTTCGACCTTGATCACGCGCGCGCCAAGATCGGCCAATTGTCGGGTGCAGAAGGGAGCTGCAATGGCATGTTCAAGGCTGACGACGGTAATGCCATCGAGCGGACGGACGCCTTTGGATTGGCTCATGATTATTATCTCTTTTGTCATGGCTCCCCAGTCGCGCCTGTTCGAGCCGACGCGCTGGGTTTTACGCTGATCCTTTAAAAGGAGCGCGGCAGTTCAAGCAGGTGTTCGGCAACGTACGACAGGATCAGGTTGGTGGAGATGGGCGCCACCTGATACAGACGGGTTTCACGGAATTTGCGCTCGACGTCGTACTCGCAGGCAAAGCCAAAACCGCCGTGAGTCTGCAAGCACGCATTGGCGGCTTCCCAAGAGGCTTTCGCCGCCAGGTACTTGGCCATATTGGCACTGGCCCCGGCGTTGATACCGCTGTCGTATTCCTCGCAAGCACGCCAGCGCATCAGGTCAGCCGCTTCGATTTCAATGTGTGCTTCAGCGATGGGGAACTGAACGCCCTGGTTCTGCCCGATAGGGCGTCCGAACACGACGCGATCACGCGCATAGGCGCTGGCTTTTTCGATAAACCAGCGGCCGTCACCAATGCATTCGGCTGCGATCAGTGTGCGCTCGGCGTTCAGTCCGTCCAGGATGTAGCGGAAACCTTTGCCTTCCTCGCCGATGAGGCTATCGGCAGGAATTTCCAGGTTGTCGAAGAACAGTTCGTTGGTTTCGTGATTGACCATGTTGGCGATCGGCTGCACGGTCATGCCGTTGCCGATGGCCTCCCGTAGATCGACGAGGAAGATCGACATGCCCTCGGATTTTTTCTTCACGTCGGCCAACGGCGTGGTACGCGCCAGCAAGATCATCAGGTCGGAGTGCTGGACCCGCGAGATCCACACCTTCTGTCCGTTGATCACGTACTTGTCACCGCGTTTGATCGCTGTGGTCTTGATCTTGGTGGTGTCGGTGCCAGTGGTGGGTTCAGTGACGCCCATCGATTGCAGGCGCAATTCGCCGCTGGCCAGTTTCGGCAGGTAGTAGCTTTTCTGCGCCTCGCTGCCGTGTCGTAGCAGGGTGAACATGTTGTACATCTGGCCGTGCACGGTGCCGGAATTACCGCCGCAGCGGTTCACTTCTTCCAGGATTACCGAGGCCTCAGCCAGCCCGAGGCCGGAGCCACCATATTCGACAGGGATCATCGCTGCCAGCCAACCTGCGTCGGTCAGTGCCTTGACGAAGGTTTCCGGAAAACCTTTTTCCTCATCGACTTTACGCCAGTAAGCTGCATCGAATTCAGCGCACAGAGCGCGTACGCCCTCGCGGATGGCATTGAGTTCTTCAGAGTTGTGATCAGTCATTATTATTCTCCTCCACGCGTCACGCACAGCACCTGCCCTGCGTGACCGGGACCGGGCAAAAGGCAATCAGATCGGGTTGAAACCCAGGGCGGCACGAAAGCGATTCTTGATGTAGTGACCATCACGTGGTGGCAGCACCCGTGGCGGGTTTTCCGCCTTGATTTTGATCGTCGCAAGCTTGACGCCATCGCGAGTTGCAAAGCGCTCGCGCAAGTTATGTACGCCTTCCATGTCACGGATTTCATCGGTCCAGCTGAAGCCGCAAGTCTTTGCGACCTGATTCAGGGAAATACCAAAACCGGCGTGGCTGACTTGCATGCCGGTTTCACCAAAGTGACCGTTATCCAGCACCGCGATGGTCAGGTTGGCAGGCTTCTGCAGTGCCACCGTGGCCAGTGCGCCGAACCCCATGAGCAACTCGCCGTCACCGGTGACCACCACCACCGATTTGTTTGGCTGCGCATTCGCCAGGCCCAGGCCCACAGTGATTGCGCTGCCCATGGCGGCCCAGAGGTAATAATTCAGATCGTTGTCACCGGCGGCCATCACGTCATAGGACGCAGAGCCCAGCCCCGTCACGACCAGCACGTCTTTGCGGTCGGCCAGTAAGGCCTTGACCACTTCGCGGCGGCACAGAGTGTGGTTTGCGCTTACTTGACCCATTTCTTTTCTCCAATCAGGCGCTGGCCGAGCAGCAGGGCAGTGGACGAATCACCGTTGAAGGCCATGGTCGCGGCACCGTGCAGCAGCGGGGCGACGTCTTCCGGGACGTCCGCGCGCCAGGTCATCACTTTCATCAGGTTCAGGGAGGCTTCTGTGGCCTGGCCCATCGGGTTCTGCCACGCGTTGAATTCGGCCCAGTCGCCGCGCATGGTGACCACCATCAACAGCGGGAAGCCGGCACAGACTTGAAGTGCCAGAGTGTTGATGCAGTTACCGACTCCGCTGGACTGCATCAGGAGGGCGCCGCGTTCGCCGCCAAGCCATGCGCCGGCGAGATAGCCGATGCCTTCTTCCTCGGTGGTGAGGACAACAGCCTTGATGTCCGGGTCTGCATACGACATACGGATCGCCGCCGAGTGGCCTGCATCCGGTACGAAGACCACGTGTTTGACGTCGTGGGCCTTGAGCACGCGGAACACGTCCTCTTGCCAATCCTGTCCCACGGTGTGTTCAGCTTCTGTTGACATGCCAATCTCCCAAGCAGTGCTGCTTTTGTGTTTTCACCCATTCTGGGAGGGATGGAGGAGAAGGACGACTACCGTTTTTGTCTTTGAGATATGCCCATTTTGTATAGCTGGGGGATGAATGCGTGGCCTGTTGGGCAACGGCGATAACCACGCATTATGGGAAGGGAAATGATTAATGCAGAGAGGTGCAGAACGTACGGATCGCCTCGCAAGCCCGGCGCAATGAAGCGTCATCCAGGGCGTAGGCAATACGAATGTAAGGAACAAGGCCAAAGGCGCTGCCATGCGCGACATCTTCGTCGGTGTGCAGTACTCGGCCGGCATCAAGACGCCCGTCTTCGACTCAAGTCAGTTCAAGGATCTTGATCTGGATTTGCAGGCATGGCCAAACCGGGAAAGGTAACCACGGTTCATCAAGAGCATTCATCACAAGTAGCATCGGTATCCGCTATCCAATGATTTTAAAAGGGCCCATGGATCATCATGGGCCCTTTCAAAAAACCACGGTAATCGTCAGTGCCTCAGATCCTTGCAGCCTGCGATTTGATGCAGCCCCTAAGTCCGGTGCGTTCTTCGATCTCACCCGAGCCGCTGATGTAACCATAGCGGGACAGGTTGGGCATTAGCATCGCTGCGATGAACGTGATGGTTACTACGGCCGCGACGTAGAAGAAGAAATACTCCTCAATACCCTGCGACCGAAGCGACAAGGCGACGTATTCGGCGGTGCCACCGAACGCCGCGTTGCCGACGGCATAAGGAAAGCCCACACCCAATGCACGTACCGCTGGCGGGAACAGTTCAGCTTTGACGATACCGGCAATCGGGGTGTAGAGCGACGCGATTGCCAGGCCGCCAAATACCAGCAGGAACGCTGTAAATGGACTACTGACTGATTGCAGTGAATAGAGCAGGGGGATCACCAGTAGCATGGCCAACCCGGAAAACAACAACATATGGACCTTGATTCCGATTCGGTCAGCGAGCAGACCAAAGAGTGGCTGACAAAACATGAAACCGACCAGGGCGGCCGTCATGATGAAACTCACCGTTTCCGGACTAAACCCCGCAGAGATCACCAGAAATTTCTGCATGTAGGTGGTGAAGGTGTAGAAGTAAAGTGAACCGCCAATGGTAAACGCGACCACCAGTGCCACTGCGCGTTTGTGTTTGAACATGCCACTTAGCGAGCCGGCATCTTTGCGGTTCATTTCTTTTTTTGTGGCGGTTTCATGCATCGCGCGACGCAAATACACGACTACGATAGAACTAAAGGCGCCGATGAAAAAAGGAATTCTCCAGCCCCATTCCCGCAATTCCTCGCCGGTAAGGGTTTGTTGAAGTATGACCACGGTCATCAGGGCGAGGAGTTGGCCTGCGATGATGGTGAAGTACTGGAATGATCCATAGAAACAACGACGCCCAGGTGTCGCGATTTCACTGATGTAGGTGGCGCCGGTGCCGTACTCCGCGCCCACTGACAGCCCCTGAATCAGCCTGGCAACGACAAGCAAAACTGGCGCCGCCACACCGATGGTTTCATAGGTCGGCATGACGGCAATCAACAAGGAACCGGCGCACATCATGAACACCGAGATAATCATCGATACCTTGCGGCCGCGGGTATCAGCAATCCAGCCAAAAATCCAACCGCCGAGCGGCCGCATGAAAAAGCCGACGGCGAAGACACCGGCGGTTGCGAGCAACTGACTGGTGGTGTCGCCTTTGGGGAAAAACGAGCTCGCAAAATAGATGGCGGTATAGGCGTAAATGAAAAAGTCGTACCACTCCACCAGATTGCCCGAGCAGGCACCCATGATGGCTCTGACACGATTCGGACTTTTCATCTGATCGGACTTTTCAGTGTGGCGTGTTGAGTCGCTGGTTGATGCAGACATTCTGTTCACCCTTGTTTCAAGGCGAGACGATACGAGGCCCACGCTGATGCGTGTCCGACGTTGCTAGCTCGATGGGTTGATGTGCTTAACGCAAGTGCTGTGACCCTTCGACGACCAAGGCACATGAAGCGGGGGGGTGTATATGAGAGGTCAGCTGTTCGCTGACTGTATAAGGCGGGTCGGTCAGGTAACGAGAAAGGTAGTAAATCATGGCGGCAAGCCCTCGAATCTTATTCTTGTAGTCAGTCGATCGCTCTTGGCGTCGACGTTGATTGCACGCTACCGCAGAGTGACGAGGGTAATAAGCCGTCAGCCAGGTCTAACTGATATACCGAAATTCTATAGCTTGTCTTGCAGCCCCTACGGGCTGGGGGATACAGCCGGCTAGAAAGCCATTAGGCCCCATGCGACGCGGGCCCTGTGGCATTCCAGGAAACGCTAATGCGTTTACACTCAGACTACTTTCGACGCATTTCGCGCCGAGCCCGACTTTGACTGGCCTGGTAATGGATGTCGTTCAACTCAAAACCTTGATTCATGTGGCCGAGCTAGGCAGTCTCAGCAAGGCCTCAGACCGGCTTCACATCGCACAACCGGCACTCAGCCGACAAATTCGAATGCTGGAAAAAGAACTCGGCACCTACCTGTTTGATCGACATGGACGAGGCATGGAGATTACCGATGCTGGTCGCGAGGTGCTGGCGCATGCCACTCGAATCATGGAGGAAATGGAATCCATTCGAAGTTCGGTGGTGGGCGGAAAGACCTCTTTTCGGGGAACGGTCGTCATCGGTACGACGCCGACGGTAGCGGAAATTGTCACCGTTCCTTTAGTGCGCAAAATCAAAGAGGCGCATCCGAATCTTGCCGTCAGATTTTCCTCGGCCTTCAGCGGTTATCTGCTGGATTGGGTTCAGCGTGGCGAATTGGAACTGGCGATTTCTTACGATCCCCAACCCCTGCATACGCTGCGTATCGTGCCGGTAATGATGGAAAACTTGCTGCTGGTCGGACCTGCCAGTGCCAAGCTGCGCCTGGATGTGCCGGTGTCATTCGAGTCTTTGGCCGAGCAGCAGTTGGTGTTGCCAAGCGCCCGCCACAGTCTTCGCGTGATTCTGGATAATTGTGCGCGAGAAGTCGGCATCAAGCTCAAAACCAGCGTTGAAGCTGACTCCTTCGGCGCGATGATTGACCTGGTTCGTAATGGCTTCGGTTTGACAGCTTTGCCACTGGCATCGATTTATACGCAGATTGAATCGGGAGTGCTCAGTGCTGCACCTTTGGTCGACCCTATTCCCATGCGTAAATTGGTCCAGGTATTTCCCGCGGACAGGCGAGTCAGCCCGGCTGCAAAATTTGTTGGGGATGCGTTCATCGAGATTGCTGCCGATCTAGTAGGTCGCGAAATCTGGGCAGGGCACATGCTTTGAACAACATCAATCCTCGACCATGAACCTATGAAGGAAACCCCTGTTGTGTGAGTTCACGCCGCTTTTGGCCCTTTTTCGCGCTGCCTTTGGCACCAATCCTGTCTGATATTTCTCTTCCTTTCTCAGCTTTTTCGCATGTCAGATAGCCTTGCCAAAAGCCCTGTTTCCGGGCGATTAGGGCGTTTTTCCTCACCGGCTCCGCGGCGCTAAACCCTGGAAGCTCAGTTCCGATTCTTCGTTCTTAAAGGTCACCATCCAACATCCGCGAAACCGGCTGTACGTCACGCGGGCCGTGCCTTTGAAGACAAACGGAAGCAGCGAAAGCCGGACTTCCGATTGTGCGCTAGGGAAACGGAACAGAGCGCGGGGAGGGCGCATCTATTCGAATTGATTGCTGACGGGCTGTGGGCCTCCTGAAGACCCTTTGATCACAAGGCCCAGGGGCCGATTTGGAATCAAACAATCGCGTTCGAGAGCCTGCCTCATACCTCCAAATTCGACGTTTTTGGGCCCAAACCGCAGTGCCAAACAGACCGCAAATTCACCCGACTTCTTGCTGTTTTGGTGACAAACCATTTTGCAGGTAGTTGGCACCGATTGAGTGCCGCTGAACCCTCGAAAGATCCGTCGGCCGCGGCTTCTAGCGGTCAGCTCGGAATCTCTTGCAAGGTCCTGGTCGGTGCCAAATCCGCTGCTAACTCACAGCGCTATACCGAGAGGTTCGCTCAGTACGTTGTGGCGATGACCTGTGCTAATTGCATATCAGGCATGAACGGTGGGCTGTAGGTCGAGTGATAGTACCTGGACGCCTGCTCAAACTGGGCGCCGCGGATCTCGCCCTCTGAACCGATAAACGCCAGTGCATCGGCCTTGGCGGCGCCGAAATATTTGCTGGGATGACTTGTCGCATCACTGGCGAAGGAGCTGAAGAAGGTGGGCCCCGATGTCGTCCAGAACATGGCGCGGTCGCCGGGTTTCTTGATCTCTCCTGCCATCGATTGAGTGGAAAATAACGCCAGCCCTGCGATGATTGCTGCCTTCCATGATTCCATTCGTCGTCGCGCCCCTTTTGTTTAATCAGCCCAGGGTAGCAGCGCAGGCGCGGTGATTTTGCTGGGCTGGAAAAATTTCCCATATCCGGCGCATCCATCTCGGCGAAGGAGAAGCTCAATCAGGCCTAACGCGCACGTATCAAAACGTTTGCCCCATGGAGAACTGGAACACCTGCTTATCTGCATTATCCGGCGTTCGAATCGGATACGCCAAGTTCACACTCAGCGGCCCCAAAGGGCTGTACCACGTCACGCCCACGCCTACCGAGCTGGCCATCTGGCTCAAATCCACGCTGCCACAGCCCTGGGTGGTGCTGAGGTAGCACTTGTCCGAATACACCGTGCCTACATCCCAGAACACTGAGGTCCGTACGGATTTGTTGTCTTTGATAAACGGCACCGGGAACAGGTATTCCGCCCCGCCGGTTATCAGGATATTGCCGCCCAAAGCCTCGGTGTCGCGGTCGGTGTAGTACGCCTGGCCGGCGCTGGAGTAGGCGCCGGTGGCCGGGGTGTTGCGTGGGCCGAGGGTGCCACTTTCAAAACCACGCACACTACCTTCGCCGCCTGCCGTGTAGGTTTCGTAGAAGGGCAGGCTATCGGTCGAGCCATAGCCGCCGCCGTAGCCAAGCTTGGTATGGAAGCGCAGCGACGTGCTGTTGGTGATAGGCAGGAAGGTCTGCCCCGAGTAGTCGATCTTGTAGAAGCTCAGGTCGCTGCCGGGCACTGTCACCATCACGTTGAGGTTCTGTGAGTGTCCGCGGGTGGCCAGTACACCCTTATTCAGCGTCGACTCCGACCAGCCCAGGTTGGCCTTGAAGTTGGTGAACTCCTTGCCTTCGCGGTCGACGAAGTCGTAGATCTCGTCTGCGCTGTAGGTGCCCGGTTCAATGCTGTCGTGTTGCGCCGTGAGGCCAAAACTCAGGCGAGAGGTTTCGTTGATCGGGTAGCCCAGGGTTGTACCAAGGCCAAAGCTATTGATTGCGTAATAGGAAACGCCATCATCGTAGTAGTCGTTGTAGTCAGTCTTGCTGTAGAACGCGTTGTAGCCCAGGCTCACGCCGTCGGGAGTGAAATAGGGGTCGGTAAAACCGATGTTGTATTTGCTCTGGTACGACGAGCGGGTCAGCCCCAGGCTGGCGTAATTACCGGTGCCCAGGAAGTTGCTCTGGCTGATCGAGCCGCCGAGGATCAGGCCCGAACTTTGGGCAAAGCCGACACTGGCGGTAATCGATCCAGACGCCTGTTCTTCCACGGCGTAGTTCACGTCCAGTTGGTCATCCACACCGGCCACCGCCGGCGTTTCTACGTTCACTTCCTTGAAGAAGCCCAGACGGTCAAGGCGCACTTTGGATTGGTCGATCAAGTAGGTCGAGGCCCAGCCACCTTCCATCTGGCGCATCTCACGGCGCAGCACCTTATCGTCTGTCTTGGTGTTGCCACGGAAGTTGATCCGATTGACGTAAGCCCGCTTGCCGGGGTCGACGCTGAAGGTAACGTCAACCGTATGATCTTCCTCATGCACCTGCGGAACGCCGTTGACGTTGGCGAACGTATAGCCCTCGTTTCCCAGGCGACGGGTGATCAGCTCCGAAGTGGTGGTCATCAACTTGCGCGAAAACACCTGGCCCTTTTGTACGAGCAGCAGCGAATTGACCTGATCCTCAGGCACCTTCAGCTCACCACTCAGCTTCACCGAACGGACCCTGTATTTCTGGCCTTCCTGGATGTTCACGGTGATATACACGTGTTTTTTGTCCGGGGTCATGGAGACTTGGGTCGAGGCGATATCCATGTTGATATACCCACGGTCCAGGTAGTAGGAGCGCAGCCGTTCGAGGTCGCCGGAGAGTTTTTCCCGAGCGTATTTATCGTCGTTCTTGAAAAATGACAGCCAGTTGCTGGTCTTGAGCGTGAACTGGTCGATCAGTGCTTCATCCGGGAATGCTGTATTGCCCACCACATTGATGTGCTGGATCGACGCCACTTCGCCTTCATTTATCTTGATCTTCACGCCCACGCGATTGCGCGGTTGGGGCACGACCTCAGTGTCGACCGAGGCCGAGTAGCGGCCCTGGGCAACATATTGGCGCTGCAATTCGTTGCGCACGCCTTCCAGCGTGGCTCGCTGGAAAATCTCGCCCTCAGCCAGGCCGGACTGCTTCATGCCTTTCATCAGGTCTTCGGTGGAGATTGCCTTGTTACCCTCGAACTCGATACTGGCGACCGAAGGCCGTTCAACTACATTAATAATCAGCACGTCGCCTTCGCGGCTAAGTTGAATGTCCTGGAAGAACCCGGTCTTGAACAGCGCGCGGGTCGAGTCCACCAGGCGCCGGTCATCCGCTTCATCGCCTACGTTCAGCGGCAATGCCCCGAACACACTGCCAGCAGAGACCCGTTGCAGGCCGTTGATTCGGATATCCGAGATTTTGAAACCCTGGGCGAGTGCCAGTGAAGCATTGAGCAGCAGCGCAACCGAGCAGAGCAGGCGCGAAAAATTCATCAAGATCTTTTCCAGAATACAGCGCCGGCGCAGCCGGACGGGTGAACAGGCAGCTTAAGAGCGTGCGGCGTTTGGTGCGGTTAACCGAATGTCAAGTTAGGTAAAGGTTGGCCTGCAAAAACGCGCCAGGGCCAATAATGCGCGACCACCCACTGACGAGCTCGCGATGATCTCCGTACTGTTAGTCGACGATGACCAGGAACTCACTGGAATGCTGAGCCAATACCTGGAGCGCGAAGGATTTGCTGCGACCGCCGTGCACACGGGCGAGGAGGGTGAAGCAGAGGCGTTGTCGGGGCGCTACAGCATTGTGGTGCTGGACGTCATGCTGCCCCAGCGCTCGGGGATCGAGGTGCTCCGGCGCATTCGCGCCGTCAGCCAGGTGCCGGTGGTCTTGCTCACCGCCCGTGGCGACAACATCGACCGCATCACCGGCCTGGAACTAGGTGCCGATGATTATGTACCCAAGCCCAGCTCCCCCGGTGAGCTGGTCGCTCGCCTGCGCGCCATCATGCGCAGGGTGCAGCCAGCCGGCCAGCCGACCTCGGAGATGATCAAGACCGGCTCGCTGGTGTTGTGGCCGGGCAAGCGCCAGGCAATATGGAAAGGAGTTGAGCTGGGCGTGACCAGCACCGAGTTCAGCCTGCTCGAAGAGCTCGCCCGCAGTGCCGGGCAGGTGGTGAGTAAAAAGGACCTGTCGTTGAACGCCTTGGGTTGCCCGTTGACCCGCTACGACCGGCGTATCGACGTGCACATCAGCAGCATTCGGCAAAAACTCGGGCCACGCGCGGATGCCAAGGCGTGGATTCAAAGCGTGCGCGGCCTCGGCTACCTGTTGATTGCCGAATGACCAAGCCCAGCCTGCTGTTCTGGAAGCTGTTCCTGGCCTTCTGGTTGGCCACCAGCCTGACGTTCCTGGCGGGGGTCGGCGTGATTGAACTGGGCAGTTTTCGCGCGGGTGATCCGCACGTGGAAGCCATTCTTACCAGCGAAGAAAGACTGCTGGAGCAATTTGGTGTCGAAGCGGCCACCCAACTGCTTAACGTGTGGGAGCATCCCTCGGACGAGGCCATTGGGGTGTATGACAGCGCGGGCCACCTGGTGGCCGGTTCAACGGTGCTGAACCCGGTCTATGAGCGATCAATCATCAGTAAGGAAGGGCTGTCGCTGTCGGTCAAGTCCACCCATGCCCCCGACGATCACGGCAGGCCCTGGCGCCAGATTCCGCTGATTATCGGTACGCTGATGAGTGCGTTGTTCAGCGGTTATATGGCGTATTACCTGGCCTGGCCCCTGGCTCATCTTAAGCGGGCCATGAGCGACGCGGCCCAAGGGCGTTTTGAAACCCGGGTCAAGCCCGCCATGGGCAAGCGCCGAGATGAAATCGTCGACCTGGCCGAAGACTGCGACCGCATGGCCAACCAGCTGAAGGTGCTGGTGGAGGCTCAGCAGCACTTATTGCACGATATCTCCCATGAGCTGCGTTCACCCCTCACGCGCATACAGGCCGCTATCGGGTTGTTGCGCCAGGATGTGGCGCGCGTGGAAATGCTCGAACGCATCGAGCGCGAATCCGAGCGCATGGACACGCTGATCGAGGCGCTGCTCACCCTGGCTCGTCTGCAGGGGCGCCCCGAAAGCATTGAGCGTGACGCCGTGGACATCGTCGAGTTGCTGGGGATGATTGTCGAGAATGCGCAATTCGAAGCCGGCATCAAAGGCTGCCGCGTGCAACTTGGGGCATGTCCGCCATTTATTGCCTGTGTCAGCGGCGAATTGCTGTACCGCTGCTTCGAAAACGTGATCCGCAACGCTGTGCGCTACACACGGCCTGGCACCACGGTGCAGGTGTCGGCCCGGATCAGCAGCGATGGGAACCGCCTCTGCGTGCACATCACCGACCAGGGGCCGGGTGTCGAAAACCGCCGGCTGCGTAGCATTTTTAACCCGTTCGAGCGCGGTGCAGGGGACGCCAGCGTGGGCTTTGGCCTGGGCTTGGCCATTGCGGCCAGGGCAGTGCAAATGCATGGCGGCAACATTGTGGCGCGCAACGAGCCGGCCGGGGGACTGACGGTGGAGGTCAACCTGCACAGCGCGCGATCTTTACACGACATTACACTGGCTTGACCGCCCTGTACGTCGCACCTCTTTAGACTGGTCACCATTGATTGAGTGGAGGTGGCGATGTTTCAGGTGCATAAAAAAGGCTTTGTGCCCGGCAGGAAAATGGTCGATGGCCTGGTCCCTTATGACTTCTTTTGTGAAGACAGCCCGGCGATCAATCTGTTTGTGTTTACCGGCGCGGCCACGCCGGATGCGACCGTGCAGGAGCAGACTTTATGGGGTTTCACCCGGCTCGAACGTTTTGAAGCAATGACCGGCGCCCTGTTGAGCAACAAGCAGCACGCCGGATGGTTTCAAAGTGTCAGCGTCCTCACCGGACCCAGCCAGAACGGAACGCAGAGCGTGAAATTCCAGCGCGTGCTGAAGATCATCAAGCACGCCAGCGCCACCCGCAACGTCGACTACGAGATCCTGACTGACGAAGGCGACACCTACTTCACCCGTCAGACCGTTGCGCAAGACACCGCACAAACCATCATCTATTCGGCCGAATCCGTCTGATTCTGCACGGGCAGGTGGCTGTTACCGACGACCGCACTGCCCCGGCACGGGGCATTTTCTGAGCCATTTGGTAGCACATTCCTACATCGTCTTTGCGCGTGCCGTCAGGCACTTGCGACCTATTTCATCCAAATCAATCACTTGGCTTACCCCATGAACGATTGGCACGCATTCTGCATTTTTGCATCCGTGGATAATTGGATACAAAAATTCAAAAGGTGCAGCCGATGCAGTTCGCCCCCGCTTACGTTGACCGCCAGCCTCTCACCGCCGAGGAGGAGGCCTACAAGTTCCTCCTCGACGCCATCTGCGGTGGCCGCTACCACAAGGGCGACCGGCTGATTGCTGAGGATATCGCCAGCGAGATCGGCATGAGCCGCATGCCGGTGCGCGAGGCGTTCCGTCGCCTGGACGCCCAGGGCCTGGTGACCTTGCGTCCCAACCGTGGCGCCATCGTCAGCGGCCTGGATATCGATGAACTGCACGAAGTGTTCGAGATGCGCAGCGCCCTGGAAGGTCTGGCGGTGCGCGTCGCGGTGGGCCGTATCGGTGAGCGGCAACTCGCCGCGCTGGAGCGCCTGCTCGACGAGATGGACGACTACCGCGATGAAAGCGCCGTGTGGGTCAGCCGTCATCGTGCCTTCCACGAATACCTGTGCAGCCTCAGCGGTCGCCCGCGCCTGATGAAGCAAATCTCGGCGCTGTACTCGCTGGTGGAGGCGCCCATGCGCTTGTGGTTGCAACACGGCGAAAAACCCCTCAGCGCACGTCAGGAACACGCGGTGATCCTTGAGGCGATCCGCGCCGGTGATGGGGCACGCGCTGAAGCGGTGGTGCGCGAACACATCGAAGGCACCGTGCCCGCCCTGATCCAATTCCTGCAATCCGAACAATAAGAAAGCTGTCGTGTGTTGACGTTGAGTCCTGCCCCCGTTACTTAACGAACTGGAGTGTCTGGTCATGCATAAACGCCGTGCCTTGCTGATGGCTGTCTCCCTCGGCCTCTGTACCCAATGGGCTTTTGCTGCGCCCCAGGTGCCGGAGCGCCTGCAGAAAGTCGACAAACTCACCTACTGCTCGGGGATGGATTCACCGCCCCTGGTGTCCTTCGACGAAACCCAGCAACCGCGCGGGCTCACTGTCGATCTGGGGCTGGAAATAGCCAAACGCCTGGGCGATAAGCACGTGCAATGGCGGGTGATTCCGTTCTCCGGGCTGGTGCCGGCGTTGCTCGCCCAGCAGTGCGACATGATCGTTGACCAACTGTTCGACAAACCCGAGCGGCGCCAGGTGATCGACATCGTCAACTATATGTATTCCAGCCAGTCGGTGGTGGTGCCCAAGGGCAACCCCAAAGGCATCAAGACCCTGGATGACTTGTCCGGGCACAAGGTCGCGGTGCTCAACGGTTCGACCATCAAGACCCTGCTCGATACCCAGAATGAAAGCCTGACCAAGGCCGGCAAGCCGCCGATGAAACTGGTGGTCTACAACACCGACACCGATGCCTTTCAGGCCCTGCGCATCAGCCAGGTCGACGCATACGGCACCACCGTGGAAACCGCCGGCTACTACGCCGCAATGGCCCCGGATCTGTTCCAGGAAGGTGTGCCCGCGTTCAGCCGCATCCTCACCGGCCTGGGCATGCGCAAGGACGACCCGCAGCTCACCGCCGCCGTACAGCAGGTGATCAGCGACATGCGCAGCGACGGCAGCTACGTGCAATTGCTTAACAAATGGCATGTCAGCAGCGACACACTCGACTGAGGCGCACCGACGATGAATTTCAATTGGGATGTGTTCTGGCAGTACCTGCTCCAGCCCAGTGGGGTGTACCTCACCGGGCTGTGGCTGACCTGCCTGATCAGCATATTGGCGATGCTGCTGGGCTGTGCGTTGGGGTTGGCGGCGGCGCTGTTGCGCCTGTCGAAGAATCCGCTGCTGCACCTGCCGGTGCGCTTTTACGTGTGGTTGATGCGCGGCACACCGTTGCTGGTGCAGATCGTGTTTTTGTACACCGCACTGGCGGCCGGCGGGATTTTCCGCTTCGAAGACATCGAGCTGTTCGGCCTGATCGTCCCCGGCAATATCCAGGCAGCCATCATCGCCCTGGGCCTCAACGAAGGTGCGTACATGGCCGAGATCATCCGCGCCGGTATCGGCGCGGTGGATAAGGGCCAATACGAAGCGGGGCGTTCCCTGGGTATGGGCTTTGCCAAACTGATGCGGCGCATCGTGCTGCCCCAGGCGTTCCGCGTGATCGTGCCGCCGTTAGGCAATGAGTTCAACGTCATGCTCAAGAACACCACCCTGGTCAGCGTGATCGGCGTGCAGGAACTATTGCTTAGCACGCAGATGATCACCTCGGCGACCTTCCGCGTGTTCGAGCTGTACCTGGTGGTCGCCCTGTATTTCCTGACGCTGACCACCCTGTGGGGCTTCTTCCAGCGCTGGCTCGAAAATCGCTTCGGTCAGTCCGATCGACCTTCCTCGCCACCGCCGGCCGCCAGCCGTATGTTCGGTCGCAGCACCCTGAAATTGCTGAGGGGACGTTAACCATGGCGCACCAAAGTGAAGAGCTGATCATTGAGGCTTTGGATGTTCAGAAGTCGTTCGGCGAGTTGCAGATTCTCAAGGGTATCTCTCTGCAAGTGCGGCGGGGCGAAGTGGTGGTGCTGATCGGCGCCTCCGGCTCTGGCAAGACCACCTTTATCCGCTGCATCAACCTGCTCGAAGATATCCAGGGCGGACGCATTCGTGTCAACGGCCGCGCCATGGGCTATCGCGAACGCAGCGACGGCAGCCTGGTACGCGATTCGGAGCGCAACATCGCCCGTCAGCGCCGGGACATCGGCATGGTGTTCCAACGCTTCAACCTGTTCCCCCATATGACTGCGCTGGAAAATATCATCGAGGCGCCGATCCAGGTGCTCGGCACCCCGCGTGCCCTGGCGCTGGAACAGGCGCGCGGCTTGCTGGCGCGGGTCGGCCTGGCCGACAAAGCCGACCATTACCCGTCAATGCTCTCCGGCGGCCAGCAGCAAAGGGTAGCGATTGCCCGCGCGCTGGCGATGAAGCCCCAGGCCATGTTGTTCGACGAACCCACCAGTGCCCTCGACCCGGAAACCGTCGGCGAAGTCTTGCAGGTGATGAAGGAGCTGGCGGAGGAGGGCATGACCATGGTGGTGGTCACCCATGAAATGGGGTTTGCCCGTGAAGTGGCCGACCGCGTGGTGGTGCTCGATCAGGGCGAGCTCATCGAGCAGGGGCCGCCGGAACAGATCTTCAGCCACCCCAGCCATCCGCGTACCCGGGCCTTTCTCAGTCGCGTGTTATGACCCTTTTTGAAGAGCGTTTGCCATGTTGAAATTTTCTGCTCACGAGTACCCTTATCCGTCGCAACGCCAGAGCGTGTTTGCCCGTCGCGGCATGGTCGCCGCGTCGCAACCCCTGGCCGCTCAGGCCGGTATCGAAATCATGCAAAAAGGCGGCAACGCCATCGATGCCGCCATCGCTACGGCCGCCGCCCTGACGGTGGTAGAACCCACCGGTTGCGGCCTGGGCGGCGATGCGTTTGCCCTGGTCTGGTGCAAGGGCCAGTTGCACGGCCTGAACGGCAACGGCCACGCGCCGGCGGCCTTGAGTATTGAGGCGGTCAAGGCCGCCGGGCATGAACAGATGCCCCTGTATGGCTGGACCCCAGTCACGGTACCGGGTTGCCCGTCGGCGTGGGCTGAGTTGTCGCAACGCTTCGGCAAGTTGCCGTTCGCCGAGTTGCTGCAACCGGCGATTTCCTTGGCGCGGGAAGGCTTTGCGCTGTCGCCGGTGGTCGCCCATCAATGGCAGATATCCATGAACGAATTCAGCCCGCACCGTGACGAAGTGCTGGACGCGTGGTTCGATACCTTCCTGATCGACGGTCGCGCGCCACGCGCCGGTGAGATCTTCCGTAACACGGCCCAGGCCTGCACCCTGGAAGAACTGGCCGCTACCTGCTGCGAAAGCCTCTATCGCGGCGCGCTGGCCGAGCGCCTTGACGCCCACTCGCGCGCCAGTGGAGGCTACCTGCGCGCCAGCGACCTCAAGGATTACCGCGCGCAGTGGGTGGAGCCGATCCATATCAACTACCGCGGCGTGGATGTCTGGGAAATTCCGCCCAGCGGCCAGGGCCTGGTGGCGTTGATGGCGCTGAAAATTCTTGAAGGCTTCACCTTCGATCACCGCGACAGCCAGCAGACCTGGCATCGCCAACTGGAGGCGATGAAACTTGCCTACAGCGATGGGCTGCACTACATCACCGATCCCGCGCACATGCGCGTGGCGGTGGCCGACCTGCTCAGCGACGACTACAGCCGCCGCCGCCGTGACCAGATCAGCGAGCAGGCGCAGCCGCCCAAACCCGGCGACCCCCACGCCAGCGGCACGGTGTACCTGGCCACGGCGGACGCCGAAGGCAATATGGTCTCGTTTATCCAGAGCAACTATCACGGCTTCGGCTCCGGCGTTGTGTTGCCCGACAGCGGCATTGCGCTGCAGAACCGTGGGCAGGAATTCAGCCTCGACCCGGCCCATGCCAACCACCTGGCACCGGGCAAGAAGACCTTTCACACCATCATCCCCGGCTTCCTCACCCAGGACGGCGAGGCACTCGGCCCGTTCGGCGTGATGGGGGGGTATATGCAGCCCCAGGGTCATGTGCAGATGGTGATGAACCTAGTGGACTTCGGCCTCAACCCCCAGGCCGCGCTGGATGCGCCGCGCTGGCAATGGCTGGGTGACATGAAGGTTGGCATCGAACACGGCGCCTCGCGGGGCCTGGTCAATGCACTGGCGCGGCGTGGTCATACCGTGCAGACCGACAGCGACCTGACCGATTATGGGCGCGGGCAGATTATCCTGCGTGACCCGGTCAGCGGCGTGTTGTGTGGCGGCACCGAACCACGTGCGGATTCCCATATCGCGGTGTGGTAAGGCGCAGCATGCCCGGCCGCTGCGTGGCGACGGAACCCTTCGACATCACCGGAAACACCGGCGACAGGTGAATCAAAAACCCCATGAGACGCTCCATTTCTGCATGCTGAAGGAGTTGGGATAGTATTGAGGCCCTGGTCGTCATTGGTCTCTGAATCGAGGCTGTTTTCGATAAAATTTCTCACCCCGTCGAGCACGCACCGAATGGCCAAACCCGCTTCTTACACGCTGGACCTGGACGGCTTCGACTGGTCCATCCTGGCCTTGGTGCAGCGCGACAACGCCTTGCCCCTGCGTACTCTCGCCGAGAAGGTCAACCTCTCCACCGCCGCCGTGCAACGCCGCATCAAGCGCTTGGAAGAGGGTGGAGTGATCATCGCGAATGTGGCCCTGGTGGACCCGGTGAAGGCCGGCAAGCCGATCACCATCATTGCCGAGGTTTCCGTCGAACGTACCAGCATCGACGCGCTGTCGACGACCAAGGCCAGCTTCTCCGTGCCCCAGGTGCAGCAGTGTTATTACGTCACCGGCGAAGCGGATTTCGTGCTGGTGCTGAACGTTGCCAGCATGCAGGAATACCAGGATCTCGCCGCCCGGCTGTTCGCCGAGAACCCCAACGTGAAGTGGTTCAAGACATTGGTGGCGCTGGATCGCGTCAAGGTAGGGCTGGAAGTGCCCATTGGCTAAAAAATAACTCTCGAAGCCTGTCCCCTTTTTTCACCTCGCCTGTCATTCCAGGCAAGTGAACAAAATCGAGAGCTTCCTCCAATGTCCGCAGTCCTACCCTTGCGTTTGCGCCCGTTGCTCAAACTGAGCCTGATGCTGAGCCTCAGCGCCAGCCCATTGTTTGTGCCTACAAGCTTTGCCGAAGACGCCGCGGCGCGTCGCAGCTATCAGGTGCCGGCCGGCAGCCTGAGCGCAGCGTTGACCCGTTTTGCCGGGTTGTCGGGCGTCAACCTGTCAGTGGACCCCGCGCTGGTCAGCGGGCGCAGCAGCAGTGGTTTATCCGGCGAATACGGCGTGGAGGAGGGCTTCGCGCGCTTGCTGCAAGGCTCCGGCCTGCAACTGCAACCCATGGGCGAGCAGGCCTACATGTTGGTGCCGGTGCCGGACGGCAGCACCCTGGAACTGGCGCCGACCTCTATCCTCGGCACCACCGGCCTGTACGACGGCGATACTTACGCCGGTGGCCAAGTGGCGCGCCGTGGTTCCCAAGGTTTGCTGGGCACGCGGGACTTCATGGAAACACCGTTCAGCATGACCACCTACACAGCCGATGCGGTGAAGAATCAGCAGGCGCGCACCCTCGGCGACCTGATCAACAGCGACCCCTCGGTACGCGCCACCAACCCGGCCGGTGGGCGTTATGAGCAGTTCACCATTCGTGGCTTCAGCCTGTTCAACAGTGATGTGTCGTACAACGGCCTCTATGGCGTATTGCCGACCTACACCATCGACATGGAAATGGCCGACCGCGTCGACATCTTCAAAGGCCCGACCCAACTGATCAACGGCATCTCGCCGCGCGGCAGTGTGGGCGGCGGCATCAACGTGGTGCCTAAGCGCGCCACCGACAAGGACATCACCTCGTTTACCGGCACCTGGGCCTCGGATAGCCAAGCCGGTGGGGCGGTGGACGTGGGCCGGCGCTTTGGCGAGGACAACAAGTTCGGCCTGCGTTTCAACGGCGTGAAGCAGTCCGGCGACACCGAATGGGATCACCAGAGTGTCGACCGCGAGATGGCCGTGCTGGGCCTGGATTTCCGGGGCGAGCGCCTGCGGTTGTCCACCGATATTGGCCGCACCGAACGGGATACCGATGCGCCCCAGGAACGTGTGCAGGTAGCGGCCGCCGCGCCGGTACCGAGCGCCAACGATGTGCGCCGCAATTACGCGCAATCCTGGAGCAAGGCCCGCACCAAGGACACCTTCGGTACGGTGAATGCCGAATATGACCTGAGCGATTCGGTGATGCTCTACGGCGGTGTAGGCGCGCGTAAAAGTAATCACGAGTTCCTGCGCCATGCGGTGTCGGTGAGCAATGCGGCCGGTGACTTCCGCGTGCAGCCCCGGGATTTCACCCGTGATGAAAACGTGCGAACGGCCACGGCGGGTGTACGCAACTGGTTCCATACCGGGCCGGTGAGTCATGAGGTCAACCTGGCACTCAGCGACTTCTATATGGACTTCACTAACGGTGGCGCGCGTTATCCAGAAGGCACGAGCAATCTCTACAACCCTGTGCAAACCCCGACGCCGTCTACGGCCACGCGCCAGGATGCGAAGGTCTACACCGAAAACCGTTTCAGCGGCGTGGCCCTGTCTGACACCCTGGGCTTCTTCGAAGACCGCTTGTTGCTGACCCTTGGCGCGCGCTGGCAGCGGGTGAAAGTCGACGACTGGAGCGATGGGGTCAAAGGCAAAACCAACTACGACGAAGAAAAACTCTCGCCATCCGGTGGCTTGCTGTTCAAGGCCACCGACAAACTGTCGCTGTACGCCAACTACATGGAAGGCTTGAGCCAAGGCAAGATCGCGCCGTCCACGTCGCGCAACGAAAACGAGATCTTCCCGCCGTTTGTCAGTCGCCAGGTGGAAGTGGGCGCCAAGTACGACGCCGGTGCCTTCGGCGTGACGGCCGCCGTGTTCCGCATCAAGCAACCGGCCTACGAGACCAACGCCACGTCGAGGCTGTTCGGGCCTAACGGCAAGCGCGAAAACTCCGGTGCGGAACTGAGTGTGTTCGGCGAGCCGCTCAAGGGTGTGCGCCTGCTCGGCGGCGTGATGTACATCGACAGCAAACTCAAGGACACCACCAACGGCACCTACGACGGCAACCGCGCGCCGGCCACGCCCAAGTACAACGTCAACGTTGGCGCCGAGTGGGACGTGCCGATGCTCGAAGGCCTGACCCTGACCAGCCGTGGCATCCACTCCAGCTCGCAGTACCTGGACCAGTCCAACGTCAAGGAAATCGACGCCTGGAACCGTATCGACGTGGGTGCCCGGTATGGGTTCAAGGTCGACGACAAGCACATCACCCTGCGGGCAAATGTGGAGAACGTCGCCGATAAACGCTATTGGAGCTCGGCGGGTGCGTCGGATGACAGCGAGCCGGGGCTGACCCTGTCGACACCGCGCACCTATCTGCTCTCTGCCACCGTCGACTTCTAGACGCCGATCAAATGGGGGAGGGGCAAGTCCCCTCCCACAAATGAGGGAGGGGCAAGTCCTCTCCCACAAATGAGAATGTTTTTTGATCACGCCGCGCTGATATGGAATAGTACCCGCCGTTTTCCCCAGCCGGTCCAGCCGGGGTGTTTTAACGCCGAGGTCCCTTCATGCAACTGTTGCGCTCCATCCCCATCCTTGCTGCCTGCCTGCTGGCGTTCTCTTCAAGCCTGTTAAGTGCTGCCCCCATCGATCTCAACGACGGCCAGCACGCTGTGCATCTGCCCGATGCGCCCAAGCGTGTGGTGGTGCTGGAGTTCTCCTTTCTCGATAGCCTTGCTGCCGTTGACGTGACCCCCGTCGGTGCAGCGGATGATGGCGACGCCAACCGCGTCTTGCCCCGTGTGCGCCAGGCCATCGGCCAGTGGACGTCAGTGGGCCTGCGTTCGCAGCCGAGTATCGAGGAAATCGCCCGGCTCAAGCCGGACTTGATCGTCGCCGACCTCAATCGCCATCAAGCGCTGTACAGCGACTTGGCCAGCATCGCGCCAACCTTGTTGCTGCCTTCGCGCGGTGAGGACTATGAGGGCAGCCTCAAGTCCGCCGAGCTGATCGGTAAGGCCTTGGGCAAAAGCCCGCAGATGGAAGCGCGCATCGCCCAGAACCGCGCGAACCTGACAAAAATTGCCCAACAGATTCCCGCCGGTGCCAGCGTGCTCTTCGGTGTCGCCCGCGAAGACAGCTTTTCGGTGCACGGCCCGGATTCGTACGCTGGCAGCGTGCTCCAAGCCATCGGCCTGAAAGTGCCTTCGGTGCGCGCCAATGCCGCCCCCACCGAATTCGTCAGCCTGGAACAACTGTTGGCCCTGGACCCCGGTTGGTTGCTGGTCGGCCATTACCGTCGCCCGAGCATCGTCGACACGTGGAGCAAGCAGCCACTCTGGCAAGTGCTCGGTGCCGTGCGTAACAAGCACGTGGCCGAAGTGGATGGCGACAGCTGGGCGCGCAACCGTGGCGTGCTCGCTTCGGAGCAGATCGCCGAAGACGCCTTGGCGATTCTCAAGGGCGGCAACGCCGTACTGAGCCAATAAACATGGCGCGTAGTCTCGCGGCGGCGGGCATTGTGCTGCTCGGCGCCGTGCTGTTCTGGTTGTCGTTGTACAGTTGGTCACCGTTCACCCTGACTGCGACAGATGCCTGGAATGGCTTGGTTCATCAAGGTGCTGTCGGCGGCAATATGGCTTATATCGTTGCCCAATTGCGGGTGCCGCGCGCGGTGTGTGCGGCGCTGGTGGGTGCTTGCCTGGGCCTTGCCGGGGCACTGATGCAAGGCATCACCCGTAACCGCCTGGCCTCGCCGTCGTTATTTGGCGTGACGGCGGGGGCGGCGTTGGGGCTGGCGTTGTTTTCGACAGGATTGGTTGCACCGCCGTTTGCCGGTGGCGCCTTGCTGATGACCTGCATCGGTGGCGCGTTGGCCTGGGTCACGGTGTTCAGCCTCGGTGGCGCCTGGTCGCCGACCACGGCCCAAGGTCGCTTGGTATTGGCCGGCGTGGCGGTGGCGGCGTTGTGCGCTGCCTTGACCCGGCTCACGGTGATTCTGGTGGAGGCTCAGGCGCAAAGCGTATTGAACTGGCTGGCCGGCTCCCTCGCCAATGTGGGCGCTGCCCAAGTGCAACTGCTGTGGCCGTGCACCTTGATCGGTGGCCTGTGGGCGCTGTGGTGTGCGCCACGCCTGAACCTGATCAACCTTGGCGAAGACGCCGCCCGCTCGTTGGGCGTGGGCATCGCCAGCCTGCGCTTGCAGGTGTTCATTGCCAGCCTGTTGCTGGTGGGCGCCAGTGTCTGCGCGGTGGGGCCGATTGGTTTTGTCGGCTTGATTGCGCCGAATATACTGCGCCAGTTTCTCGGCAATGATTACCGCTGGCTGATCCCGCTGAGTGCGGCGTTGGGCGCGGTGATCGTGCTCGGCGCCGACCTGCTCAGCCGCGCCGTGGCCTTTCCGGTGGAAACCCCGGCCGGTGTAGTCACTGCGCTGATCGGCGCACCGTTCTTTCTGTTTCTTGCCAGGCGCGCCCTATGATCCGCCCACGTTTTCGCCTGTGGTTGCTGCTCGGCCTGTTGCTGCTGGCGACCTTCGTCAGCCTCAGCGCCGGCACGTTGTGGCTCAAGCCCGCGACCGTCTTCGATCGCCTGCTGGCCCATGACGCCCTCGACTTCGAAGTGTGGAACCACCGCCTGCCGCGCAGCCTGATCGCCATCCTCGCAGGCGCAGCCTTCGGCCTGGCTGGTGCGATCGTGCAAGGCGTGATCCGCAACCCGCTGGCCTCGCCGGAAATCCTCGGCGTGACCCAAGGCGCGGGGTTGGCGCTGACCGTGGCGATCATCAGTTGGCCGCACCTGCCGATTGCCTGGCTGCCGTTGGTGGCCTGCCTGGGCGGTGCCGGCGGCGCTTTGCTGCTGGCGTTGTACAACACCGGCGTGAGTTTTTCCGGTGTGCGCTTCGCGCTGTCCGGGGTGGCGATTGCGGTGACCTTGTCCAGCGTCACCGAGTTTCTGATCCTGTCCCATCCGCTGGATATCAACACCGCGCTGCTCGCGCTCACCGGCAGCCTGTGGAGCCGCAACTGGCACCATGTGGCGCTGGTGTTGCCGTTCCTGCTGCTGATCCCGTTGGGGCTATGCCTGGCCAAACCGCTGAACCTGATCGCCCTCGGTGATGAAGCGGCCCACAGCCTGGGGACCGCATTGAGTCGCACGCGCTGGCTGGCGATGGCGTGCGCGGTGCTGCTCACCAGCCTGGGCGTAGGCGTGATCGGGCCGATTGGGTTTATCGGTCTGGTCGCACCGCACATGGCGCGGCGGTTGGTGGGCGGGCATCACCAGTACCTGCTGCCGGCGGCGATGCTGGTCGGCGCGCTGTTGCTGGTGCTGGCCGACACCCTCGGGCGCACGTTGATCGCGCCCAGCGAAATCCCCGCCGGGGTGCTGACGGCGGTGATTGGCGCACCGTATTTTCTTTGGTTGCTGGCACGGTTCAAGGGTTGATGACATGAGTATTCTCCAGGCCCGCGAGCTTGATATCGGCTACGGCGGCACACGCATCGTGCAGGGGCTTTCGTTTGCGCCACCGGTGGGAAAAGTCACCGCGCTGATCGGGCCCAACGGCTGCGGCAAGTCCACGTTGCTCAAGGCCTTTGCGCGCATTCTCAAACCTACGCAGGGTGAACTGACGCTCGACGGCCAGCCTTACAGCGCCTTGTCCGCCCGCCAGCTGGCACGGCAGATCGCGTTTCTGCCCCAGGTATTGCCGGTGCCGGAAGGCGTCAGCGTGCGCCAGTTGGTTGCCTACGGCCGCAGTCCTCACAACTCATTGTGGGGACGCCTCAGCGGCAGCGATCAATGCCAGGTAAACCAGGCCCTGCAGCGCCTGGAACTGGACAACCTGGCCGACCGCGCCCTGGCGGATCTGTCCGGTGGCCAACGCCAACGCGCGTGGCTGGCAATGGTGCTGGCGCAGAACGCGCCGGTGGTATTGCTGGATGAACCGACGACCTATCTCGACATCAGTCATCAGGTCGAACTCATGGACTTGATGTGCGAACTGGCCGCCGAAGGCAAGACCGTGATCACCGTGCTCCACGACATCAACCAGGCGTGCCGCTATGCCGATCATTTGGCGGTGATGCACGGCGGTCATCTGGTCGCCGATGGCGCGCCGGGCCAGGTGATCAGTGCGCAGTTGATGCGGGAGGTGTTTGAGGTGCAGGTGCAGATCATCAATGAGCCGGTTTCTGGTACGCCGATGTGCGTCGTGGAAAAAAGCACCCGCACTCAAGCCTGACGCGTTAAAAATGTGGGAGGGGGCTTGCTCCCGATGGCGGTGCTTCAGTTGGAATATCAAGTGACTGACACACCGCCATCGGGAGCAAGTCCCCTCCCACATGTTGATCTTCAGGGGGGCAGTTACTGAGCTTTATCTTTACGCATTCACGATCAACACATTGCCGGACTGGAATCCACTCAACTGTGGGAGGGGGCTTGCTCCCGATGGCGGTGCAACAGTCAAAACATCAAGTGACTGACAC